>JADFCW010000315.1 GCA_017161705.1 Candidatus Sumerlaeota bacterium
GATATAAAGTCTCATCACTCTGCTTTATGCCGCCGTGTCCTCCTCGAGCAGGGCGTCCATTCACTTTTCCACGTCCACCAAAAAGAAGGCCGCCTGGCCGTAGTGTCGCCCGCCGGCCTCGATCTCGACGGGAACAACCTGTCGGCCCGCGGCGGCCCGGCCCACCGACCGAAGTTGCATTTCCCGCGCCTCCGTCGCTTTCGGGGCGACCACAAAGAAACCTCCTTTGGGAACGACATCCACGGGGGTATGACTGTCGATGCGAAAGCGGACCTCCATCGGCGCAGGGAGGGGATTCGACACCCGCAATTCCAACCTGTTCGGCCGCCCCCGCCAACGCGTCCGCAGCGGGTAAACGCTGAAGGCGTGAGGATTGAAATCGATCCAGTGGCTGCCGCTGGGAGACAACGAGTCGAAATGACGGGCATTGGCCTCTCCCCACATCACCCGGGTTTGCCATTCCCAGTCGTTGTACTCGTAGGGCTGGCCGTGTGCGGACAGCACCCAGTGAGGCCGGATCTCACGCATCAGCCGGGCGCTGGCGCTGTAGTACAGGGGAAAGCCGCGGTTGAGCCCGCTCCAGCCCCCGGTCCCGAAGTAGTGGTTCCTGTCGGGCCGGTTCGGCCAATAGCCATCGCCGGCAAAGACCGAATGGCGGCCATCGATCACCGTCTCCAGGAAGGCGTGGAACAGGGTTTGGCCAGGCGCATGATGGGCGCGGAAGGTATGTCCCTTCCAGGTAAACGACTCTCCGTCCTCCAAAACCTGGTCCGCCTTTACGCCCGAGTAGTTGGAGTACGGTTGCCAGTACGCCAGGGGGTTCTCCAGCAGTTCGGCCATCTGCCGGATGGTGATCACCTTCACACCGTATCGCTTTTTCAGTTCCGGATATTCGGTGACGTGATCGGCGTGAAGATGAGTGGGCCAGAGAAGGTCAACCGACTTTGCGCCGATGCGGGCCAGAATCGGATCCCAGAGCGGTGCCGGAAGACAGTTATCGACGGCCAGGCAGGAACCGTCATCCGCGATGAGGAAATAATTGTTGTCCGATATCCACAGGGACTGGCTCAGACGTTCGACCAGGATCGGCGCGCCGCGCGGCTGGGGCACCGAAAAGCTTTCCAACCTTTTCAATTCGCGGGAAGCGGCAGGGGGGTGCGGGCGTGTGTCGAAATAACGGAAGACGTTCTTGAGCTGTGAGGCTTTCCAGAGAGCTTCGTAAGTAGCGAGCAAAGAGGCTTCGATGCCGGTTTTCATCACCACTCCGTGCGAGGGGGCAACCAGGTCGGGCTGCAATTCTCTTAGTTTCAGCACAGACCGGGCGGCGGTTTCATATCCGATGCCGCGCCAATGGTCCCAATCGAGCTGGTACCCCTGCCACACCTTGCCGGCCGCATACACAGCGTCCCCGGAGAAGACCAGTTTGAGACCGTCCAGGTTCGCCAGGTAAGCGACGTGATCGTCGGTGTGCCCGGGCGTGGCCACGGCCCGGAGTGCGACGACTTCGTTAGGAACCTCCATGCCGTCCCGGATGTCAGTTGTGGCGTAATCCGTCTCCCCGGTAAGGATGGAATAGATCCAGCGTCCTGACTTCCAGGGAAAGAACTCGGTCCAGTAGCGCCGGATCGTCGCAGCGGTGTAGCCGAAGTGCTCGGGATCCAGCGCGGGGGCGTGGATTGGGATCCCGAGCGCCTGCGCTTTGGACCATCCAAACCACTGATCCCGGTCGCGATGAGTTAAGTAGATGGCCTCGACTTTGCGGATCCCCACACCGGGCAGTTCGTCGAGCACCCGGCCGCTGCCCAAGTCGATCAGAATGGCTGCGGCGCCTTTCCGCAGCACGTATACCTGGCAAGCGTCGTGATAAACGAAAGCGCTCCGCGTCAGCGGCTGGAGGCCGCGGTAGGCTTGGGCTTCGCCCGTGGCGCCGGCGTCGAGGAACCGGCTGCCGGCACGCGCGGTCGCCGGAGCCGCCAGCGGACTGCCGGCCAGCGCCAGAAATCGTCTCCGATCCATTTCTATGCACCCCTATCAAAGCATCTGCAATGCGGCAAAAGCCCCATCCATACGTGGCATCAGCGCCTGCCTGCGACAGGCACCGGGGAAGGCCGACCGCCTCTCCACCGGAGAGCTTCCCGCCGTCCCGTCCGCCGGCGGGGACCCATGGCGGTTCCGGGGCCACAAACCTTAAAAGTATACTTTGACGCCGAGCTGGATCCTCCGATTTCCGAAAATGCTGCGGGCCACGTCGGAGAACCCAGGCTGGATGTTGGCCGCCGTCACGGGCGGCTGCTCATGACGTAAATAGTCCAGGTTCCTATATACGCTGTAGGTTGCCGCATTACCCTTCACCGAAATGTGGTTCAGCGCTCCATACATTTCCGCGCGGAATGCGGCACGGATCTGCTCGTGGATGTGGAACTCTTTCATGACATTCAGGTCGAAGCTGGTTGTGCTGGGCATCCGAATCCAATGGACTACCCGCGGCGAATTCCCCACTTCAAACCGCCTGGCAGGTGTGAACAAAACCATCGCATCCAGATAGGCGGCTCCATTGGGAATGCGGGGATTGTTGAGATTCGCCCGCCAGTCCGGCCGGATCGGGTTGACGCCCGTATTGATATTCGGCCTTATCCTCCCGACATCCTCTGGAAAAGCAGGATTGTCGCCCTGGTAAAAGGCGTACGGCAGCCCGCTCTGCACCTGACCCAGCCCGCTCAGCTTCCAGCCGCCGATGATCTGATTGAGAACCCCCCGAGCAGAGCCGAGAATCGGACGGCGCCGCCCCACCGGCAAATCCCAGTTGAAGCTGTATCGGAACACATGCGGCAGATCCCAGACGCTGATGGACTTCTCCAGCCCTCGGTCGCCGTTGTACAACTGCGGCAGGGTATTGCCCCATCCCGAGGCGGCAAAGCCGTCGCAAAATTGGCCGAAGCAAGAACTGTCGGACAGACTTTTGCTGAAGGTATAAGCCAGGCTGAATTGAAGCCCACGGGAGAATCGTCTCTTCAGTTCTGTTTGAAGCGAGTGGTAGTTCACGTTGTGGCCCTGGGACAGCGGGTCACGCAACCCGCCCAGAGTGGGGCTCGGCCGCAGCGAATTGGCGAAGCTCACCATGATGACGTTCCCGTCCTGGTCCTTCAGGCCGGCCGGATTGGGGACAAGCTGGTTCATGTTGTAGCCCGCCAGGTATAGCCGCTTGTACTCCTCCAGGGGTATCAGGTTCTGAGGATAGGTCCGGTTGGGAGGGCCAAAGATGTTGGTGTCCTTCGACCCCACGTAACTCACTTCCCATCCGTAGGTCTGCCCATACTGAAACCCCAGGCCGAAGTTCCATTGCTGGCGGTACGGGATCGAGACGTTCCGATTGATATGGTAAATGGCATTGACATTCTGCCACTCGACGAACTTCCCGTCCCTGGGCCAGGCCGGCATGCCGGCGGGCAACACCACAGGGTTGAAATCCATTTGCACCCATCCGCCATCACGTCCTCCAGCCGCCGTCAGATTGGTGGATCGCGGGCCGAGGTCGGGAATCGGGTCTCGGAAAACTCCGTTCGTGGGCACGTGGGTGATGCCGTACGCGCTCCGCACAACCACGGAAACGCCATGTACGCGGTGGAGCACGCGGTAGGCAAAGCCGACCCGCGGCTCGATATTGTTGTACCGCGTGTACCAAAGGGTCTTTTGCGCGCCTCCCAGACCGTACATCTGCACGTAACCGGGTATTTGCCGTCCCGCGGAGTTGGTGGTGACTTGGTCGACGTAATAACCTTGGTTATGGTGCTTCTCCGACCGGGGAACTTCGACCTGGTAGCGCAACCCTAGGTTCAGCGTCAGTCTCGGCCGGAGCCGCATGTCGTCCTGGAGAAACCCGGCATAATACTTCCACCGGTACTGGTACGGTATCAGGTCGCGCGCCATGGTGACGGCGCTGGGGTAGCCAAGCAGCAACGTCGCCAACCCATATCCGGTCGGTGTGGAACTGCTAACGCCGCGATTCGTCATGCTGCTCAGAAAATCCCACTTTCCCATGACATTCAACCCGTCTATCAGGTTCTGCTGCGGCGCATGAAAGTCAAATCCCAACTTGACGCTATGCCTGCCCCGGAGGATGCTTAAGGTGTTCAAGAGCTGGAAAAAATTGTCGATCTGGTGCCAGGCGTAGGGCGCGCCCCACTGCATGAAGCCATCGCCCACAGCGACGATGGGGAAGCCCCTTTCCAGGCGCGAGGGAAAGGCAAGCTCCTGAAACCAATTTTTGGAAAGCTGGAGTCGGTTCTGCTCGCGATTGAGGTGGGAACGGCTGTAGGCGATTCGTAACTCATTGACCTTGTTCCCACCCCAAGTGTGGGTATTGTTCAGCACGGTGTTCGTGTTGGTGTTGGCGTCGACGGGCACTTGGGAGATCAGCTCCTCGCCATACCTTCGGTCCCCATATGTCGGCGCTATCGAAAAGCGGAACGACAACCTGTTATTGTCCCGAATGACGTGGTCGAACTTGATGGTGTAACGATTGTCGCTGTTTTTGATGTACCTGAGGACCATGTAGTTTTGTCCCAGGTCGTTCATGGGAATATTCGGGTTGGGGAGCAGGCGGGCCATTTTTTGGCCGACTTTAGAGATCAACGAGGGAGGTAGGACGTTACCAGGAAACGGCCGGTAAGACTGATTCGGCCCTAGCAGAATGCGGGCTGTCGAGCCCGGTTCGAACTGCTGAAAAATCGCCACCGGGATCTTGGTGGCCGGGTAAAGGGATTGCGAGAAGTCACCTTGGCGCTCGAACTCGGTAGGCACTCTGACATAACCAACTTGCCGCGTATACTGGCGCATCGGCTCATAGCTTGCAAACCAGAAAGAACGGTTCCTGCCGTTGTACAGCCTGGGGAGAAGAAGCGGTCCGCCGGCATTGCCGCCGCCGCGCCAGTACCGCACCAGGCCTTTGAAATTGTACGTGTTCGAAAAAGGGGCAGCGTTCAGGACGTCATTTTGGGTAAAGGAAAACAGTGTGCCGCGGAGTTGATTCGTTCCCGATTTGGTGACCATGTTGACGATGCCACCGCCCACCTTCCCGTATTCGGCGCTGTAAGAGTTCGACAGGACCGAAACCTCCTGGAGGTTATCGGTGCTGAAAGATACGCCGATACGGCCGAAGTAGCTGGAGGTGTTCGAGACCCCGTCGGCCTGATACTGGGTCATCCCCGTGAGCCCGCCGGATACCGAAACGCCGGCGCCGGGCGCCACGTAGCTGATAAA
>JADFCW010000316.1 GCA_017161705.1 Candidatus Sumerlaeota bacterium
GGCAACGGCGTAGGCGATCTGCAGCGGATCGTCAAGAACCTGAAGCCGGACGGTCGCCTCGTCGGGCACGCGATCGGACAACCGCGCATACTCCTCGAACTGCTTGATCACGGCCCGGGCTATCGCTTCGGTCTCCTTGCCCGGCTCCACGCGGACGTCCAGCGGCGATGTCTGTGCCTGCAAATACTGGCCCCGCTCGTAGCACTGTTCCAGGCGCGCCACATACTTGCCTTCGATCAAGGCCCGCATAGTGTTGTCGGGCATCCGCAGCGATTGCAGCACCTCGGCCACCGTGCCGACGTTATACAAATCGCGCACCTGGGGATCCTCGACCGCGGGATTCTTCTGCGCCACCATCACCACCAGGTTCTCGCTGGCCGCGGCCTGTTCCATGGCCTCGACCGACCGCGGGCGGGCGACCGAAATCGGCGTCAGGCTGTGGGGAAAAACCACCACGTCCTTCAACGCAACGATGGGCAGCAAATGGGGAGAAGGTTTTTCTTCGGAGGGAACCACGATCGGTCAACCTGCCCGCAAGCGGGGTTCATCCTCGCGGGGAATGAACACCGGCTCGCCTTCGCCGAGGATCACCTTGTCGTCAATAATACACTCCGACACTTCCGGCGCGCGCGTCGGCAACTCATAGAGCAAATCCAGCATGAGATCCTCGATGATCGTGCGCAAGCCGCGGGCCCCGGTCTCCGTCTTGACGGCCTTCTGCGCAATCGCCCGCAACGCCTTGTCGGTCAGGCGCAACTCTACGCCTTCCATCTCGAACAGCTTTTGATACTGTCGAACCAGGGCGTTTCGCGGCTCGGTCAGGATCGCCACCAACTGATCCTCGCCCAGCTCATCCAGTGTGGAGACAATCGGAAACCGCCCGACAAATTCCGGGATCATTCCATACTTGAGCAAATCCTGATACGTGACGTGGGACAGAATTTCGCCGACCCGCCGGTCCTTTCGGCTTTTCACATCGGCGCTGAATCCGAGCACCTTGCGTCCGATCCGCCGCTCGATGATCGCCGGCAGACCGCTGAACGCGCCGCCGCAAATGAACAGAATGTTGGTCGTGTCCAACTGGATGTATTCCTGGTGCGGGTGTTTGCGCCCTCCGGCCGGTGGCACATTGGCCACCGTCCCTTCGAGAATTTTCAGGAGCGCCTGCTGAACGCCTTCCCCCGATACATCCCGCGTAATCGAAACATTTTGCGTGGTCTTGGCGATTTTGTCGATCTCGTCTATATACACAATACCCCGCTGCGCGCGCTCTTTGTCGCCGTTGGCGTTTTGCAACAGCCGCAACAGCACATTTTCGACATCCTCGCCGACGTAGCCGGCCTGCGTCAGCGTCGTGGCGTCGGCAATGGCAAACGGCACGGCCAAAATACGGGCCAATGTCCGCGCCAGAAGCGTCTTGCCTGAACCGGTCGGCCCGATCAGAAGAATGTTGCTCTTTTCAATCTCGACGTCGTCGGCAAGCGTATTGTGCTGAATTCTCTTGTAATGGTTGTGGACTGCTACGGCGAGGATTTTCTTCGCCCGCTCCTGGCTGATGACGTATTGATCCAGCGCTTCTTTGATCTGTTTTGGCGTCGGCACCTCGCGCATCCCCTCGAGGCACGCCTCATCGGGCTGCGCCATCCGATCGCTGCGCAATCGCTCGTGGCACTGATGGATGCACTCGTCGCAGATATAGACGGTCGCGGCCGACTGCTTGTTAGGCAGACCGCGAAAAAGGGTTCGCACCTGGTGTTGATCCCGCCCGCAAAACGAACATCGCAACCGCATCATGGCTCTCCTTGCTGAACCGGTCTCGCAAGCCTGCTTCAAACGGTTGGTACTGTTCCTGCCCGCCTGTTGCAAACTGACAAAAGAGAGAATAAACAAGCGCCTGGCCCGCCTGCAATACAAAAAAAATGCGAACCGGGCGCCCGCGAAAATCGAACGATCCTACTCTATTTCCTGATTTCCTGTTCCTGATTTCCTGCCCCACGTTTTGCCCGCTGACGTCCTCCTTCACCGAAACACCTTGCCGTCTGCCGAAAGCTCTTATAGGTCAAAATGAACTCCCGGTGGCCCAGACGTTCCGAAGCTGTCACTGCACCGCCTGCCACAGCGCATACGGCTGCGTAAATCTCTTCGCCGACTTCTTCCAGTGTCGCACGCCCTTCGAGAATCCGCCCCGCGTCAATGTCCATGTCCTCGCTCATTCGCCGGTAAGTTTCCGGATTGGAACAGACCTTGATGACCGGCGAAATGGCCGAACCGACAACCGACCCGCGCCCTGTGGAAAACAGAATCAAGTGCGCGCCGCATGCAATCAATTCAGCGATTTCCGCGTTGTCGGAAATGTTGGGAAAACCAAACCGCACCGCGCCGTCGGGCACCACATCGAGAAAGTATAGCCCGCTGCGCGGCGGCAGATCACCCGGTTTGAGCAACCCCGCAATCGGCGCACTCCCGCTCTTGCTGTAAGCCCCCAGCGACTTCTCCTCGATGGTTGTCAGACCGCCTTCGGCGTTGCCCGGCGCGAAACTGCCGTGGCCGAGCACCGCGTAATAGCGCGCCGCCTTTTCGATGGCGGCCGTAAGCGCCCGCCCCAAATCCGGCGTCGCAGCCCGCGCCGCCAGGACATGCTCGCAGCCGATCAGTTCCCCCGATTCCTCAAAGATCGCCGTTCCGCCTTCGGCCACGAGGCGATCGGACGCGCGGCCGATGGCCGGGTTCGCCGTCACGCCGCTCCAGGCGTCCGAGCCGCCGCAAATCAGGCCGACAGTCAAGTCGGCTGCGCACATTTCCGCTCGCGGCGCGCTCTGGATGTCATTCCAGATTTGCGCGGTGCTTTCGACGCCGGCCTCAATGGCCTTTCGTGTGCCGCCAAGGTCCTGAATCCCAATATACTCGGCGGGACGGCCCGAACTCCGCACGGCTTCCGCCAGCGCGCGGCCCTCCATACTCTCGCAGCCAAGCGAGACAATCAGCGCCCCTCCGACGTTGGGATGCGTGCACAGCCGCTCCAGCATGCGCAGGGCATAGTCGTTGGGGAAGCAACCGGGGAAACCGATGAGATGCACGCTCTGCATCGGGAACCGCGCGGCGATCTCGTGCGCAACATGGTGCGCACACTCGACCGTGTAGGCTACGGCGACAATGTTGCGGATTCCTTTGCGGCCGTCGGCCCGAAGCCAACCCGTCATGTGCGTTCTCCGTGCCGCCTTCACGCTCCATATGAAAACTGTTTATTCTTCGAAAGAGACTCGATGGACCACCAGTTTTCTTTTCTGCTCGCTTTGCCGCGGCGGATCAATCTCTCGTCCGCGTAGGGAAATAGCGGCTCTTCAAATTGTGCACGTGGACATGTTCGCCGGCGGCGATGGCCCGCGTGGCTTCGCCAATCGGCGCGCCGTATTTGATCACCGATTCGCCTTTCGCGATGGCGCGCGTCGCAATCTTATGACCGGCCGGAACCGCATCGCGCGCCGTCAGCTCTCGGCCCCCGACAACCAGCCGAACTCCCGGCGCGATCGCTGTCAACGCCACACCCACATTATCGTTTTCGGAAAGAAGCAGAACCCGCGCAGCGTCGAAATCGAGGGAAGGACTGGACATGGCGGCGGCTGGGGTAGACTTTGAAATCGCTCACAGCGACGCGGCGGCTCGCAGCGGATCGTAGGCGTCCAGCGGCAGCGTATAGCCGATGGGGCTGTATTCACCGGTAGCACGGTCGAGCACATAGCGGCCTTGCGGCCCTCGCGTGGTGATGCTCTCCAGCGCGGCGGCCAGATAATCTATCTCCTCGATCGTGTTGTAAATACCCAGGCTGATGCGCACAAATCCCGGCAGATTGCTGCGATCGCCCTCGCGCACCTGGCGCAGGAATTTGCTGAACTGTCCATCGTCTTCCATCTCGAACAGCTGGCGCACGTAAGGTTGCGCGCAGAAGCAGCCGTGCCGCACGCCGATCCCCCATTCATAGCCTAAAATCGCCGCCAGCAGCCCATGATCGAACTCGTCGGCCACAATCGGTATCACGCCCACGCGGTCGCAGTGCAGCGTGTGGTCGCGCTCGCCATACATGCGAATGCCGGGGACTTTTTGCAGACGGCGCAAGGCATACTTGATCAGGCCGCGCTCGTGCTCGGCTACGTTCTCCATGCCGATCCGCCGCAGGATCTGCGTCGCTCTGGCCAATGCCAGCACGCCCATAAGATTGGGCGTGCCCGCCTCCTCGCGCTCGGGCGCGACGGTCCACTCGACCTCGCCGAGCGTGACCAGCTCGACCGCTCCACCGCCGACCAGGCCGGGCGTGCCCTCGTTGAAGAAATCCTGGGGGCCGATCAGAACGCCCGCGCCGAACGGCGCATACATCTTGTGCGCACTGAATGCCAGAAAGTCTATGTGCTCCGGATCGTCCGCCCTGCCCATGACGATCGGCCGATGGGCCACCAATTGCGCCGCATCCACAAGGATATACGCACCGTGGGCATGCGCCATCCGTGCCAACTGCTTGATCGGCGGCATGCAGCCGGTGGTGTTCGAGGCGCCGGTCACGGCCACGATTTTTACCTTGCCTTCGTGCTCGCGCATCTTGGCCTCGAAGTGCTCGACATCCAGAGACCCGTTGTCGCTCTTGATTCGCACATAGTCCACATTGCCGGCCAGGCGCCATGGCAGCAGATTCGAGTGGTGCTCCATGACGGTGGTCAGAACCACCTCGTCGCGTTTCAACCGCAGCCGGCGGCACAATCGGTTGATGGCATCGGTGGTGTTTTGGCAGAAAATCACCACATGATAATCGGGGTCAATCCCGACAAATTCGCCGACCACCTCGCGGCAGCGATCATAGACCTGAGTGGACAGGAGCGACTTGAAGCCTGTTCCGCGATGGATGCTCGAATACCATTCCGAGAACTGATGGATCATCGGAAGAATTTCGCGGAATGGGGGCGTGGTTGCCGCGTTGTCAAGATTCACATACGGCCGCCGTGTGCCGTTCAGCAACGGCACCTCGCGGTCCAATCCGGCAATCATCTCGCGTATATCTGCCAACACTGCGGCCATTCCCGCCCTCTCCTCTTTCTGAACTTCGCTCAATCCAACATCTAGAATCAAAAACCCAAAATCAAAAATCAAGCCCTACTTAGGCACTTTCTGCCAGACCATACTGCCGCGTGGTC
>JADFCW010000317.1 GCA_017161705.1 Candidatus Sumerlaeota bacterium
ATTTGGCTGAACCGTTCTTTGACTAAAGCAAAGCGGTAGCATGGCTACCGCAGTCCAAAACAGTCCAAAAGAGAAATGCTCTTTTCCCACTTTCAGGAAGATTGGTTTCGATCTACCGACAAAAAATCATCATCTTGCACATTCAGGAAAATCACGTTCAATCATGTGTCATGTCCGAGCTTTGGACTGCGGCAGCCATGCTGGCGCTTTTGCCCGACACGTTTCGACGCACCGAACACAGCCTGCAGATATAACCCAACGGGGGACGCTCCATAAAGATGCATGCACTTTGGCTGGATCTCGCGAAAAAATCTACATTAAGCCAGAGCGAAATCCGGTACGGTCTATATGGGAGGCGATCCGGTTGCGGGCACCGGATCCGCCAGAGTAATGGTAACAAGATTATCGCGGCCAAGAATGCCGAGATGGGACGCATATGGTTCTTCCCCCCTTTCCTGATTGACAACCGGCGGTTTTTGTCCAAGAAATCTTGAGGAGTGCCTTTGCGGCAATCAGGGGGGGTGGAGGTTTGGACAGAATGAGAAGTATTGCGAGGGAACGCCGATGGGAAGCCAGGCCGATTGGCTTTCTGCTTTTCGCATCGTTGTTGTGCTGCTCGCCGCTGCCCGCCGTGGTGATCACCGAGGTACATTACCATCCGCAAACCCAGGAATCCCTATACGAGTTTGTGGAAATCTACAATGAGACGGTGGCGCGGCAGGACCTTCGCGGCTGGCGCTTCACCGCCGGCATTGATTTTGCTTTTACCAGCGGCACCGTTCTTCAGCCGAAAAGCTATCTGGTGATTGCGCGCAATCCCGCCGCGCTGATGGCCCGTTATGGCATCAGCAACGTGGTCGGGCCGTTTTCCGGGGCGCTCAACAACAACAGCGATCATATCATTCTGCGCGACCCGGCCGGCGGGATTCAGGCCGAAGTGGACTACAGCGACGAGGGCAAATGGCCCGTTGCGGCCGACGGCGCAGGCCACACGCTGTCGAGAATCAACCCGCGCAGCAATCCCATGGACCCCGACAGCTGGGCGGCCTCGCTTCTGCCCGGCGGCACGCCGGGCATGCCCAATGGGTTTGACCCCATTGTGCAGGATACCATCCTGATTGCGCCAGGCGACGTATGGCGTTATTTTAAAGGCACCTCCGAAGCGTCTTCTCCCATAAGCGCCTGGCGGCAAGTCGGATTCGACGATTCCGGCTGGCTCAGCGGCCCGACGGGCATCGGATATGGCGACGGCGACGATGCCACGGTTCTGACGGATATGCAGAATAACTATTTGTGCATTTTCTGCCGGAAGACTTTTTATCTGGCCAATCCGGAAGCCCTCAGCCAACTGATCCTTGAAATAGATCACGACGATGGTTTTGTTGCCTATCTGAACGGCACGGAAGTCGGGCGCGGGGCGATGTCCACGACGGGGCCGGTGTATTACAATACGCCGGCGGTCAGTCATGCGGCGTCGGTGGAAGGCGGCGCGATCACCGTGCTCGACATCACCGGCTATAAGTCGCTCTTGCAGGCGGGCCCCAATGTGCTGGCCGTGCAGGTGCATAACAATCAGTTGAACAGCAGCGACCTGAGCTTTATCCCGCGCTTGCGAAGCCGGCAGACGCTTTCGCCGGCGGCGACGCGATGTCCGGTCGTTCTCAACGAAGTTCGGTTTCATACCTCGGGCACGCAGTATATTGAGTTGTATAATCCGTCGGCCGTTCCGGCGGACATCAGCAGCTATTATCTCAGCAATGATCCTGACAATTTGCACTTGTATCAAATCCCTGGTGGGACGGTTCTTGCTCCGCACGGACATCTTGCGTTCACGGGCGCGCAGCTGGGTTTTGTCATGAACCCCCTGGCGGATCGTATTCTTTTCACCTCCGCCACAGGCGATGTCGTTCTCGATGCGCGTGCGGTCGAAGCCGGTCCGCGCGACTGGACCGAAGGGCGCTGGCCCGACGGGGCGGGCGCGTGGTATTATATGCCGCCGACCACCGGCACCGCCAACGTGGCCATGCTGACCACCTGCGTCGTGATCAATGAAATTATGTATCACCCGCCGACCCACGATGTTCGCGATGAATACATCGAGTTGCACAACATCGGGGCCACTACTGTGAGTCTGGCCGGCTGGAGTTTTACACGCGGGATCCGCTATGACTTCCCCTCGACCGCCGCCATCGGGCCGGGGCGCTATCTGGTTATCGCCAAAGACCGCGCCCGCTTGATTTCCCGGTATTCCCTCGCACCGGAACTGGTGCTGGGCGATTATGGCGGCAATCTCAGCGACGCCGGTGAGAAGGTTCGCCTGCGCGACGCCAACGGCAACACTGCCGACGAGGTCACCTATTACGAGGGCGGACATTGGCCGGAATACGCCGACGGCTACGGTTCCAGTCTCGAGCTGATCGACCCGCGTCAGGACAACGCCAACGATCAGGCATGGGCGCCCAGCGATGAACGGAACAAAGCGCAGTGGGTGTTCTGCTCCCATTCCGGACTGTTCAGCCCGCCGGCCAACGTCGAATTGCAGGAGATTCAGTTCAACCTGATGGAGAAGGGCGTCGTGCTTCTGGACGACATTCGCATTTCGCGCGGCAGTACCGACTATCTGAATTCCACATTTGAAACCGGCGTCGGCAACTGGGTCATTCAAGGCAACCATATTCAGAGCCATGTGACCAGCGAAGACGCCCGCAACGGCAGCCGGTGTCTGAAACTCGTGGCCACCGGCCGCGGCGACACCGGTGCCAACCGCATCGAGTGCGACGTGAGCACTGCTATGCCCGCCGGCTTGACCACCTACACCATCTCGTTCTGGGCCAAATGGCAATGGGGCAACCGCGTTCTCTCGACGCGTCTGCTGGGCAACACGGGCAACGATCTTCCGGAGACTTACATGTTGCCGATTCCCGCGCTGACCGGCACGCCGGGGGCGCAGAATTCTGTGTATCAGGCTAATCTTGGGCCGGTCTTCTCGAACGTGCGGCATTCGCCGGTCACTCCGCTCCCGACCGATTCTGTGCTGATCACCGCGCGGGCATCCGATGCCGACGGGGTTGCCAGCGTTTTGCTTTATTACAAAGCGGACGCCGATGCGCAATATACCACGACCACCCTGTATGACGACGGCTTGCACAACGACGGCGCGGCCGGCGACGGACTTTACGGCGGCACAATTCCCCCCCGAGCCGCCAATCAGACGGTGGCCTTTTATCTGCAAGGCACCGATGGGGCAGGCGGCGTCATGACCTGGCCGACGGACAGAAACCGCCCTGCACTTTACCGCGTGGTCAATGCCCCCCTATCCTCGACCTTTCCCACGTATCGCGTCATCATGACGGCCGCAGACGAGAACGAGATGTATAATCTTCGGCCGAAGATGAGCAACGAGGAGCTCAACTGCACATTTATCTTTGACGAAAAGGATGTCTATTACAACTGCGGCGTGCGATTCATTGGCAGTCCGTTCCACCGCGCGGGCGGCGGCTACACGGGATTGCGCGTGGCGTTCAATACCGACGAGCCGCTTCACGGCATGCTCACGCAGGCGCGCGTGGACAACAACGGCGGCCAGTCGCCCGTTCACGATCGCGTATCCTACAATTTGCAGCGATGGATGGGCCTGCCGTGGTGCCCGCAGGAATGGGTTTATGTGGTTTGCAATGGCCGCGAGAACCGGATGCTGGAGCACACTCTGCCGCCCAGCGGCGGCTATCTGGACCGTTACTATCGCGGCGATGACGACGGCTATTTGTTCGAAATGGACGACCGGTTTTATTTTGTGGATGACAATGATTGGACGTTCAGCACCGCAGGCCGCCGCAATGTGGAATGTGTCTTTGATTTTCCCACCACGGACAAGGATTTCCACCGCCACTTCTATGAGCCCCGCAATCATGACAACGAGGATGATTATACCTCGATTGTTCTCATGCTGGATGCGTTCAATCCGCCGGGTTCCCAGAATCCCGATGAAATCGCGCAGGTCATCAACGTTGAACAGTGGTTCAAACTGTTTGCCGTTCGGGCGTGCATGTCGGACTGGGACTTCATCGCCTTCGAGCGGGGGAAGAACTGCTATCTGTATTGGCCCAGCCGGCGCGGCAAATGGGACCTGCTTGGCTGGGACAGCGAGATTACCTTCCAGGCGAACCGCACCGCCATGTCCATCTGGTCGCAGGCCGCTCCTGTTCTGGCGTTTCAGCAGATTCCCCGCCACCAGCATCTCTATTATGGTTACATCGTCGAGGTGTTGGACAAATACTTCAACCGCGCCACCTTGGATCCCTGGATTGACCATTACGCTGCCGTGACCGGCGCCACCAGCGCGCTGGCCGACAAAACATTTATCACCACGCGAACGGCCTACCTGCGCAGCATCATTCCTACCGCTCCCTGCGCCATTACCACCAACGGCGGCAACCCGTTCATTGCACCCGGACCGACGGTATTGCTGGCCGGCACGGCGCCGGTGCAGGTGCGCCTGGCCCGGATCAGCGGCATCGAGTATTCCCTGGAATGGACCGGCGCCACCACGTGGCAGATCACGTTGCCGCTGGCTCCCGGCGCCAATCTTTTCGAGTTCGAATTTCTGGACTACGACCGCCGCGTGGTCGGAACCGACTCGATCATCGTCACCATGGGGGCGGCACTGTCGGGCAGCATCGTCATTAACAATGACGCCATGTATTCCACTTCGCCGGCGGTGTTGCTGTATTTGACGGCAACCGGTCCTCTTCCGATCACCGAGATGCGTTTCAGCAATGACAATATTGTCTGGAGCGCATGGCAACCGTATACCACTCCGGCCAACTGGACCTTGAGCGCCGGCGAATGGCTGAAGACGGTCTTTTTCCAATTCCGCGACGGCGTCGGGAATGTATCGCCCACCTACTCCGATTCCATCATCCTGGACACGACGCGGCCTACCGGCAGTATCGTGATCAACAACGGCCTGGCCTTTTGCACCATTCCCAACGTCGTGCTCACGTTGAACTGTCTAGATTCCGGCACGGGCGTCGTGTATATGCGGCTGCGCAATGACGGTGAGGAGTGGCGGGCATGGGAATACTATACCGATCAACGGACCTGGCGGCTGCGGAACATCGGCGGGACCCGGACCGTCTATGTGCAATATCGCGACCTT
>JADFCW010000318.1 GCA_017161705.1 Candidatus Sumerlaeota bacterium
CGTATTGTTCTCAGGAAGCTCTTTGTGGGCATCAGATGTGCGCGAGCTGTTCATCGTCAGGGACGGGCAGCCGACGGCTGAGATTGTGGTGGCCACCGATGCGCGTGAGGGGGTCAAACGCGCCGCCGAAGATTTGCAGTTTTATCTGGAAAAGATTTCCGGAGCCGCGCTTCCGCTGGTGAACGCGCCCTCCAAAGAGGTCCCGTACCAGCTCTACGTCGGCGAAAACGAGTTCACCAAGGCCCTCGGTTACACGTTGCCGGAATTTCACAACTCCGGCTATGACATCCTTGTGACGGACCATTACGCCGTGTTCGCCGGTCCCTCGACATACTATCCGGCGCCCAAGTTCAATGCGCGGGACCCCGAGAGCGTCGAGGCCTTTCACAAGCTGATGGGGTACAAGTGCGGTTTAGATTTCTTCGACAGCGGCAGCGGCCTTTTTAACGAGCCGCTGAAGATCTTCTGCAATGATGACGTTGGGGCGTGGCACGCCGTGAGCGCATTTCTGGAATCCCTCGGCGTGCGGTTCTACGCGCCGTATGAGAACGGCACGATCCTCCCCGAAATGAAGAACGTCTCTCTCAAGGTCGGGAGGACCACGAGGGAGGCCGCATACGGGCACCGCGAGTGGACTTATTACAACGCGATGCGCAGCGACAAAGACGGCGTGGCTTGGTTGAAACGCCTCAAGTGCGGCAACCGCGCCGGCATCGTCTACAATCACACCACGCGCGACATCCTCAAAGCTCCTGAGACGGCGCAAGCGCACCCGGAGTGGCTGGCGGAGGAGAAGCCCGGCAAGAAATTGGAGGCCCACGGCGGGCAGTGCCAGGGGATTCCACGCTACACAGACCCCGGCTTTCAGCAGGCCTGCGTCGATTGGGCGCGAAAACTCTTGGACACCTATCCGCAATTGCGCGCGGTCACTCTTGGGGCCCCCGACGGCGGCAACCCGTATGACTGGCGCGACAAACTGAAATATGAGGCCAACGGCGTCACAGCGCAACAGGGCTATGCAAACATGATGTGGGACTTCCATTGCGCCATCGCCAGGGAACTGAAGAAAAGCCACCCGGACAAGGGGCTCATCTGGTGGTGTCAGTACAACAATGCCATCCCGACCAACATCGACCCGGAGAGCATCCCGGACAACCTTATATTCCCCGGATCATTCGGGGGCCCGCATAACTTGGTGCTGGACACCGCCTTCCGCGAGTTCCGGGAATACAACGAGAAATGCGCGGAGGTTTTCCAACCGAAGATGAAAGGGACGGCGTGGGAATGGTGGTTGGCGTATAGTTCACCAACCGCCCCGCGCTACCCGATTTTCTTTGGGAAGCGCCTTCAGGAACTCCGCCAATTCAACCGTGGCTACAGCGACGGTGTCTTCATGGAGGTTCCCCCGGCGTATTTGTCAAACGGCGTCAAAGACAAGGAGGGGATGAAGATTGGGGAGGTCCCCATCTCGCATCTGATGATGTATGTCAACATGAAGCTGCTGTGGGACCCGGACCTGGATCTGGACGCGTTGCTGAACGAATACTACAAAAACTGGTACGGCCCCGCCGAAAAGGAGATGAAGGCCTTCCATGAATTCGCCGAGCAGGTCTGGTGCCGACAGGAGTCCCGCTCCGTGACCGAAAACACGGGTTTTCTAAAGGAGGAAGATGTCGATCAATACTTCACGATGCTGGCCGAGGCAAAAAAAAAGACGCTGCCTGGGACGGTCTATCATGAACGGATCGAGGCGATGGAAAAAAGCTACGAGCCTCTGAAGGCGCTGTTCCCGAGTCTTAAGCGCGAAGGAGCGCTCGTTCGCGCGTATCCCGTGCCGGAGACCTTTCCACTCGATGGCGACATGAGGAAGTATCCGCGGAACGAGCAGCCACCTGGCGCGCCGGAGCGCTACCCCCCGGTCGGCTTCGGCTGGCATCAGCTCCTTGACCATGGCGATGGCAAAGCGCTGAGCGAAGCCGAACGGAAGAAGGTGGGCACATACGTCAGCGTGAATTTTCAACCGCAATCCCGGACGCTGTGCATCGCGGCGGTTTGCTACGAGCCGGAGATGACATCGCTCGCCGCATCGACCACGGCGCATGATGATCCAGGCATCTTCTACGACGATGTGCTGGAGATCTACCTGGACAGCCCCCAGCGTAGCTTTTTCAAAGTGGTGGTGAACACGAACGGCGCCATCTATGACGAAACCCAGGATGTCAGCATCATCGCACGCGACTCCTTGCCGATCCTGTGGAATCCCGGCGTGAAGGCCATCGTGAAGAAATACGACGACCGTTGGGAGGCGGAAATCCGAATTCCGTGCGCGGATCTGGGCGTTCTCGGGCCGACGGCGCAGTATCCCTGGGGCCTTCAAATCGGCCGCACGCGCATCGCCAGCCTCGGCGTCGACAAGCAGAAGTGCTACTCGCTGGCGCCCACCGGCGGCCCGTATCGAGTCCTGTCCAAATGGGCGCGCATGTGGCTGCGCGATTAAGTCTGTGAAATATCACGGCTGTCCGGTTGAGCAGGATCGGTTGTTTCGGTAGGTCCTGACGTTCAGAAAGTCGGGAAGCAAAATGGATGTCACGCATTTGAAATCCGAAAGGGCTCCGGGGATGCTCGGCGCCTATGAATTCGGGTCGCCACGTCCTCTCCCAAGTTCGCGATCTGATCGAGCGCACGACTCTCGATCGGCTGGTCGAGCGTTGCGAAACCGCAAATCGCGTCAGGCACTTTGGGTGTCGCCAGCAGTTGATTGCCATGGTGTTTGCCCAGATGACATGGCGCGAAAGTCTCCGCGACATCGAAGCCTGTCTGAATGCGAAACCCGAAGCTCTCGACCACCTGGGCTTCACCGGGCCCATCGCCCGATCCACTCTCGCCGACGCCAACGAAGGACGCGACTGGCGGCTGTGGCGGGATCTGGCCTTGGGGCTCATCGCCCAAGCCCGTCGGCTCTCTGCTCACGAAGACCTTGGCTTGCAACTCGACAATACGAACTACGCTCTGGATTCGAGCACCATCGACTTGTCGCTCTCGCTCTTCGGCTGGGCCGATTTCCGCTCGACCCAAGCCGGCGTGAAGCTTCATACCCAGCTCGATCTTCGAGGCCCGATCCCGACCGTCATAGACATCACGCCGGCCCGCCAGCACGATGTTCTCTGGCTCGACCGCCTGGTCTTCGAGCCTGGAGCCTTCTACGTCATGGACCGCGGCTATATGGATTTCGTCCGTCTCGCGGGCCTCGCCGCTTCCGGCGCCTTCTTTGTAACACGGGCCAAGGACAATCTGCGCTTTACCCGCCATCGTTTGCTGCCGATCCACTACGAAGAGGGGGTTGCGAAGCGATCAGATAGGCCGACCGACCCTCGCCAAAGCGCGGGATGCTTTTCCATGGCCCTTGCGTCGAGTTCGCTATTACGACGCCGCGAACCGTCGCTTGCTGATTTTCCTGACCAACCATCTCGAGGTTCCTGGCCTGACCGTCGCGCGGCTCTACAAGCTGCGATGGCAGGTCGAGCGGTTTTTCCGCTGGATCAAGCGGCACCTGCGGATCAAACATTTTTACGGCAACAGTCCCAACGCGGTGAAGACTCAAATCTGGATCGCGGTGGCTGTCTATGTCATGGTGGCCATCCTCCACAAGGAACTGCGACTGCCCGGCAGTTTGCACACAACTTTGCAGATTTTGAGCATTCATCCGTTTGAGAAAGTGCCTCTGCTTGCCCTACTTAGGGCCTGTCCGCAAAGGAAGAATTTTCAAAAGCCCGTTTGAGAAGCAGGCGATTCCGCCTCCAAAACACCACAACATATAAACATGTCAGGCCCGCAATTTTTCCAGCGGTGTCATTTATCAACGACTTATGCAAAAATCACCGATTTTGGGCACACCTCTCTTGGGGTGTCTATTTTCGAGCCGCTCCAGTGTCAGGCGGCCCCGGCGACGGCCAGCCGATCACAGGACCAAGGCCGTCTGGCGAGAACCCAGAGATTGTGGGAAAGCACTGCCCAAGACACTTGGAGCTGGCGGTTGGCCAAGCCTTTGGCCAGCGGAGTGCCGCCAAGGAAGACATTTTTGAGGATGCCGACGCGACCTTCCGTTTGCGAGCGTCGGATCATGGCCGCTTGAAAAACCTCATCCTTTTCCATGCGGCGTGAGAGCTTCGTGGGATCCTTCGGGCCAATCCCGTTGAAGACCTCATCGCTCTCGAGCATTCGGGCGTTGGCTCTGCTTTCAAACCCCCGGTCGGTCACGACTCCGCCGAGTTGCCCGCCGCATTTTTCCTTCAACCCGGGGTAGCGTTGTTGGAGCCATTTCGCATCTCCGGGACTCCTCTCGCGCTTGAGTTCATGGTCGAGAATAAAGCCTTGCGCGTTTTCTGCCAAAAAGAGGCTGTTGCCAAACTCCACATCCGCTCCGGCTTTGCCGCGCACGATCACATGCACGTCACGCTCGTAGAGGCTGAGGATTTTATCCCGGCCGGCAACCTGGCGCTTCCCGATGATGCGCTCATGCGCCTGCCGCCCGGCCTCGGGCAGTTGGTCAAGCACGTTGTCCATGCGCCGCAGGATCACTTCGGCCTCCTTGCGTGTGAGGTCAGTGTCGCTCCAGTGCTCATCCAACGCGTCCCGATAGCGACGCCCGTGTTCCTCCACAAGCTTGCTGAGCTTCTTGATGGCTCGCAGCGTGCTCTTGGGTTCCTTTTTTCCTCCCGGCTTGCGGCGTCCCGCCGCGCTCATTGCCATGGAAAGCGCACTGATCTCGCGCAGGAACCCTTCCGGCTCGGGAATCCGCCTTTTGAGCCCGTGGCGCCGAATCACCAAAACGCCTTTCACCAGCGTGCGAACCCCATCGCGCATCAAAACCCAGTCGGTGGGAAAATGGATGCATGCCTTCAGGCACGTCGTGTCCACCCACGCCACAGCCATGTCCAACTCACTCTCCAGCCCGATCTCACGCGCCCGGTCGGCATCCCCAACTGCCAGCGCCAGCGTCGCGAGAACCTTTTCCATTTGCTCTGCCGGAAGCCAGTGCGCGTAGTCCTGCAGGGTGCTCTTGCCGGGAACCTTGATCGCCCCAAAGTCCTCGCAGCCGCAGAACCAGCAGTAGAGTGCCGTCAGGGCC
>JADFCW010000319.1 GCA_017161705.1 Candidatus Sumerlaeota bacterium
GGATGGAACAAGGTGAGCGAGCGCATAATCAATTCGCTTCAATACGAGATCGCGGCCCAGATAATAGATCACCTCAAAAATGGGAGGGCTGGCCGCACCGCCTGTCAAAGCTACCCGCAGCGGCTGGGCAATCTTCCCGAAGGACAGCTGCGTGGTCTCGGACAGTGCCCGCATCAGCGGCTCGAGAGTTTCCTGCCGCAGGTCGGGCGCATCGGCCAGCAATACACGAAGCTGCCGGAGGCAGTCGGCCGCTTCCGGCCGCTTGAGGTGTTTCTCGACGGACTTCGCGTCATACTCGATGGGATCACGGAAGAAATACGCCAGTTGCGCGGGAAAATCCTCGAGCGTTTTTGCCCGTTCGATGACAAGCCGAATCACGCCGCGGAGCCATTCGCGGTCGCGCGAGGCCACGTCGAAACCGCGGGCGGCGAGGCGCTCGATGACGCGCTGGCAGATATCGTCCTGCGGGAGGTTGCGGATATAGTAGCCGTTCATCCAGAGCAGTTTTTCGCTGTTGAAGATCGCGGGCGAACGGTTGACGCGTTCGAGGGAAAATTTTTCGATGAGCTCGTCGCGCGAAAAAATTGTAGTGGAATCATCGTAGGACCAACCGAGAAGAGCGAGGAAGTTCATGAGTGCTTCGGGCAGATAGCCATGCTCGCGGTAATAGGAGAAGGCTGTTGCACCATGGCGTTTGCTTAGCGGCGAATGATCGGGGCCGTGGATCAGGGGGAGATGGGCGTAGCGGGGTGGCGTGTAGCCGAGCGCCTGCAGGATGAGGATTTGTTTGGGGGTATTGGAGATATGGTCGTCGCCGCGAATGACATGCGTGATGCCCATATCGTGGTCGTCCACGGCGCAAGAGAGCAGAAACGTTGGCGCGCCGTCGGAGCGGGCGATCACAAAATCGCCGATCAGTGCGTTGTCGAATTCCTTTCGGCCGAAGACCGCATCGTCATAGGCCGTGACGCCGGAGTCGGGAGCCCGGAAGCGAATGGTGTGAGGTTGGCCGGCGGCCAGGCGTCGCTGAACCTCGTCGCGCGGCAGTTCGAGGCATCGGCGGTCATAGACAAACTTGTCCTGCCGGCGAATGAACTCTTGGCGCATTTCTTCGAGGCGCTCGGGGGTGCAAAAGCAAGGGTAGGCATGACCGGTTTCGATCAGCTGACGGATGGCGGCCTGATGAATGTGCAGCCGCTGCGATTGGTAGTAGGGGCCTTCGTCCCAATTCAGTCCGAGCCAGCGCAGCGAATCGAGGATCAAGTCGGCCCATTCCTGCCGCGACCGTTCGCGGTCGGTATCCTCGATGCGAAGGATGAACTGGCCGCCGTGATGGCGGGCGAAAAGCCAATCGAACAAGGCGGTGCGGACGTTGCCGATATGAAGGGTACCCGTCGGGGACGGGGCAAAACGAACTCGCACAGAACTCATAAGGGATTCATCGCTTTCCGAAGGGATTTCCTCATGTACCCGAGCGGAGCCAAATCGGACATGGGATGGTGCGGCGCATTGAGTGTACCTGCTGGTTCGCGGTTTACAGCCCAACCAGACTCAGCAGTCCTTGCAAACGGCTAGGAATATCTTCGGGCGAAACAATACCGCCTTCCTGAAGGCAAAGAATACCATAAACGACCGCAAGGATAACCAGGATGGCTATCAGGCCGCGGCCCAGCCCGCTGCGGAAGAACGGGCGGCGGGCCTTTCGCGGCAGTTCATCGCCGACGCGGGCTTGGAACGCTTTGATCGCGTCGAGGCAATTCTGGCTGCAGACCACACCGACTTCGCTGACCAGTTTGCATTCGTCGCAAAGCGGCATGCCGCATCGCTTGCAGCGGGCCGTGGCGATGATCGTTGGATGGTTTTTGCACAAGTTCATGGCGGGTTTTCTCCGAATGAAATTTAGCCTCCGTGAACCGATAGCATAATACGGGAAGGATCACGGCAGCATTTCGGGCTTGTCAAGCGCGATTGGGCGAAGTAGGCCCCTTGGTGCGATGAATGATAAAGGTGGAAATCGAGCGGGATGGATTTATGCGGCGGGGGCAGCGATCCTCGGAATCGTGTGGTGCGGTTGTTTTTGGGCGGCGCGCGCGGATGAAGTGGTGTTGACTACCGGGCAGCGGTACACAGGAATTGTCGAACAGTACACCTCGCACTCGGTGGTGATCTACGACGGGAATTTGCGGCGTGTGATTTCGCATGCCGACGTCAAAGACATTATCCGCGACCGCACGGACACCAGCTGGGTTCTGATCGGCGACAGGATGGTAACGCAGGGCGACTGGGATGCGGCCGGCCGCGCGTATCGTCAGGCGCTGGAGATCACCGACCAGCCGGAGGTGGTGCTGCGCCGACTGGAGCGGCTGCGCGCGTATCGCTTCGCGCTGCCGGACAGCGACAAGGCCGAGACGTTTCTGCAGTCGGGCCATTACGCCGATGCGGCCAAGGTGCTGACGGCGCTGGTGGCGCTGTCGAAGGACCCGGGCCAGCGGCAGCACTGGGCAGGGCGGCTGGCCGAGGCGTATGTTGGGCTGGCAGAAGCAACGACCGCCAGTGCGTCGCTGCTGCATGTCAATCCGTATCTGGCCTATGCGCTTGCGATTGCACCCGACTGCGCTGCAGCGCATGCGGCATTGGGCGAGCGGCTCGAGCAGTTGGGATTTGCAACGGCGGCTCGGCAGGAGTATCTGCTGGCATTGGATTTGGATCCGCTGGAGCGGCGTGCGCGCAAGCGGTTGGCGGCTCGGGGCGAGCGCTGGGTCTATGATCCCAAAGCGGCGAACCGTTCGGGATTGCGGGACTATCTGGAGCGGCGAACGGTGCTGGCGCCGGAGGCCAGCGCGCCGCTGACCACGGCGGCGCTGGCGGCGGCATTGGAAAAACGTGTAGCGCGATTGAGCTCGCAACCGGCGCGCCTGCTGGTTTCTGCCTACCTGCTCGATGCCACTGCCGCGCTGGCCTATGAGGGACTTCTCCCCTACCCCGACCTGCGGGATGTGACGGCGGCGGTGTTGGAGGAAACACGGCGGACGGCCGAAACGACGGAATATGACGCGCTGTTTGTTCGACCGGCGGTGGCGTATCGGTTGGACCCGCGATTTGTGCGCGCGATTGCGCGTGTGCGGTCGGGATTGAAACCGGATTTTGTCACGAAAGAAGGGGCGCGAGGTATAGTGCCGTTGACGGAGCGCCAGTGGGACGCGGCACGCAGTCTGCCCGCGCGGGGGGCAACGGAACTGTCCGCACAGGCCGCAGCGCCGGCGGCTTCTCCCCTACCCGCGGCAGCAGCTTTTCCGCAAGGTTCAAACGATCCGGCTGTTTGTATCGAGATGGCCTATCGGTATCTGGACTGGCTGCGGCGGGAGGTGTTGAAACCCTACGTTGGCGATCGGTTGGACCGTCTCGAACGCGTTCAGGATAGTTTATGAGGATGCGTCCCCGAGAGGGAGTGCTCGCTGGAGGTGGACCGATGGGGCCTCGACTCTGCATACTCCCGTTCTCCATTTTTACAGGGTATCTACGGCAATCTCGGCGTTGGTGTAAAGGCAGATCGAGGCGGCAATTTCGAGGGATGTGCGGGCGATTTCTTCCGCCGTGAGGTGGGGTGCGTGGCGGATGAGCGCGCGGGCGGCGGCCAGGGCGAAGGGGCCGCCCGATCCGACGGCGGCAACCGGATCGTCGGGCTCGATTACATCGCCGGTGCCCGAGAGCAGAAGGATGTGCTCACGGTTGGCCGTCAGAAGGAGCGCTTCGAGACGGCGCAGGTAGCGGTCGGTGCGCCAGTCCTTGGCGAGTTCGACGGCCGCACGGGCGAGATTGCCGCCGTGCTCTTCGAGTTTGGCCTCGAACCGCTCGAAGAGCGTAATGGCGTCGGCCGTGGCGCCGGAAAAGCCCGCGAGGATGGAGTCATGGTAAAGCCGCCGGACTTTGCGGGCACGGGTTTTGAGTATGGTGTTGTTGAACGTGACCTGCCCGTCGCCGGCCATAGCAACAGTGCCCTTGTGGATGACGGCGATGACGGTGGTGGCCTGTCGGGAAGGTTTGTCGCTCATGGGGAAATTCGCTCCGGAAGCGAAAGGCTTATAGATGCCACGGTGCCCTCATGGGGATATTGACAAAGCGATTGGCTTCATCGTCGCCGATAAACTGTTCTTTGCGCGGGTCCCAACGCAGTTTGCGCCCCAGGCGAATGGCCAGGTTGCCCAGGTGCAAAATAGTGGAAACCCGATGGGAGACCTCGGCATTGCCGGCGGCGGGCTTGCGGGTGCGCAGAGCTTCTTCCCACGTAACGAGCGGCGGAGGGTCGGGCAGAGTTTTGATTTGTTCGAACAGGTCGGGTGGATCGGTTTTTTGCTCGCTCCAGACTTTTCCGTTGGGGCCTTCGATAAACGGTGCATCGGGCGGATCGGGGTCAGGCCCCCACTCGCCGCTTGAACACCGGATCGTGATGTCGTTGGGAAATCTGAAAGTGATGGTTCCCCACATGCCGACGGCATCGGGATGAGCGGGCCAAGGGGCGGCGGCTTCGATTTCGGTCGGGCCGCTCGAATCGGCGCCGATGAAGTACTGGATCGGGTCGAAATAGTGCGCGCCCATGTCGCTGAAGCCGCCGCCGTCGTAGTCCCAGTAGCCGCGGAAGCTGCCGTGGACGCGGTGGCGATGATAGGGTTTCACGGGAGCGGGACCGAGCCAGAAGTCATAGTCCAGTTCGGGCGGAACGGGTTCGAGGCGTGGGAAGATATGGCCGCTCCACTCGCGGACTTTCCAATTGTAGCGAGGGCGATTCATGCGGATGAGGATCGGTTTGCCAAGGATGCCGCTGTCGAAAAGTTTTTTGAGGTGTGCGGCGCGCAAGCGTCCGCTGGTGCCAATCTGAAAGATGCGGTTGTAGCGCTTCACAGCGTCGGCTACGGCGCGGCCTTCATAGATGAATTTGGTCATCGGTTTTTCGCAATAGATGTCCTTGCCTGCTTGCGCTGCAGCGATGCTGATCAGGGCGTGCCAGTGCGGCGGCGTGGCGATATAGACAACGTCAATGTCTTTGCGATCGAGTAGTTCGCGGAAATCGCGATATGTCTGAATGGCAGGCTGTCCGAGGCGCTTGTGGGCGGCCTCGAGGCGG
>JADFCW010000039.1 GCA_017161705.1 Candidatus Sumerlaeota bacterium
AAAACACCGGCTGATCGAGTGGAACGCGCCGGTCTCCTTTCTCCTGTGCCAACCTCGTTTCCTCATCGCCGATCCAGATCGAAACTCCCGCGCTTCGGGGCAGAACCAGCTGCGAAAACAGGCCGACGGGATTGGAAGCGTTGCGCGCAAAGCCTGAGTCCTTGGGCGAGGCCGACGCCAGCATCAGCACCTCGCGTTCGCGCTGAACGCTCATCAGGAAGGGTGCCACGTGGAGCGCCTTTAGATGTCCGCCGCCGGTCACCTCCTTCTTATTGCCGAAGGGATCGTTTCGCGCGTCCATGAAGAAGTTGACCATGGGCATTTTGGCCCCCCCGCGCGCAAATTGAATCGTCAGCGGCTTGTCCATATTGCCGTAGGTTGCCCCCGCCGAAGCGATGCTGATCTCCCGCCCAACATAATGCGCTGCACGGTCGCCCGTTCCGCTGCCCCATCGTTGGCGTACCATGCGGGGAACCCTGCCCGTAGCCAGTTCGCGCAGATCGTCGGGCGGCAACCACGAGCCAAGCAGGGCAAAGCGCACGGGAAGACCGTCGGCTCGGGGTGCCCAGCCGCGCGCCGCGTAGCCATGAGCCACGTAAGTGTCGAGATTCCCATGGCCTGTGAGATAATCATAGTCGCGGCTATGCGCGCCGCCAAGCCGTTCGCAGGGCGCAAACCAATTGGCCGCAATATCGGTCCAGAAGTATCGCAGGGCGATCTCCGCCTGTTTGCGAGCCCGATCGTTTTGCGACAGTCTTGCAATCAGCGCCAGAGAGTCGAGATCCACGGCATAATAGGTAGGACTGAGATACTCGTGGATGCCATTCTCCCACGTGTAGAGTATCCAGGCATCCAACATGCCGTAGCCTTCCTTGGCCAGATCCGGTCGGTTGGTGTTCTCGCCGAGCGCGATGCAGTTCCAGATTTTCATCAGAAAAATGTTCGTGTAACTCACCGCGACGCGATGCCGCCGGATGCCCTCGATCGAGAGCGTAATGAGGCGTTCGAGCCGCTCGCGCGCTTCAGCATCCAGTCGCTCGCGGTGACGCATCCACAGCAGCGCGGCATCCTGCATGGAGAACTCCACGGCGTTTCGGTCGTCCGGTCCCTTGTCCCCCCAGCGCCACTTGAAATTGCCATAGGTAACGCTCTTAGGATCGCGGTCCTGCATCTGCTCGGCCAGAGCCAGTGCGCGGGCGATCCGCTCCATTTTGTAGTCGGCTTCGGCCGATTCGAGCGCAAACGTGAACAGTTCGCGGACACCCATGCCGGGAGCCAGCTTTTGGATCGCTGCCCACCGCAGATCCAGCCGCAGCACCACATTTTTGCGCTGTTCGGCCGTCAATGGCGGCGCGGTATAGATCAAGGCCGCGGCCTGAGATATGCTTGCGGCCCCGCAGAGCATCAGGGCTGCGAAGGTATGACATCGAAGGGACATAAGATGCTCCTTTCCTGATAAGGATGAAACTTCAAGGTTCGAACATCCGGCCGGTTTCCGAAGGTTTTTTCCAGACTTCCGACCCTTGCCTTTGACTTCTGGGGTGGCGTTCCGAGGCTGCGGCATGAATCCGTGAACTTGGAATTTGCTCCGACGGCCAGAATGTCCGCCTAAACATATTCTTCCAGGAGTTCACGGCGAGGGGCAGGGATGACCTGCTTGCTGACGAGCATGCCGTCGGCGGCGGCGACAGTAGCGGCGGCTTCGACCGAGGCGTGAACGGCCGCAACGTCGCCGGTCATCAGAAGAAACCCCTTGCCGCCGACCGCCATGGCCAAATGCACACGCAGAAGCGTGACCGGTGCTGCCTTGGCTGCTGCATCCGCGGCCTCCACAGCGCTCGAGGCCGAAAAAGTTTCGACCACCCCCAGGGCCTCGATCTCTGCTTCCATCAGCGGCACGGACAGACCGATGGCCGGGAACACGGACGGATGCACGCGGGGGATGACGCGCTCTTCGATCAAAGCATCTTCGGCCAGAGCAACGCCGGCTGAAACGCTGGCCCGCACGGCCGAAACTTCGCCGCCGATCACGATCAAATACTTGCCCGAGCAAATCGTGCGCGCCACCAGCAACTCCACCGACGCGGCTTTCAGCATCGCGTCCTCGACTTTCAGTCCGACGCCGATGCTCGTTACCTCGATCAGTCCGATGGCTTCGAGAGCGGCCACGAAATCACCTCCGATTCCTTTCAATCACAATTGCCCCGTTCACCTCGGTCACAACGCCGTCTATTGAGGCATGAATATTTGCGCCAAGAGCGTTTTCGGGAATCGCCGCCACGAGATCGCCTTCTTTCACGCGTTCTCCAACTTTCACGGTCGGGACAGACGGCGCGCCCGCATGCTGTTTCAGCGGGAGGACGACGCGCGCCACGGGTGCGGCAATGTCCACATAGGGGCCGGCGTTGTGAAACTGGCGCAAGTTTAGTTTGGCAATCAGCTTTGCAACCGGCGGACGCCGCGCGTTCATCAGGGGATGAACCCCGCGCGGCTTGCCCGTCCATTTCAGACCGGCCTGACGCACCAACTGTTTGTCGAACACACACACATTTTTCGGATCGAGGTTTTCGGGGCACGAGAAAAGACTGCACAAATTGCATTCGCAGCAGTAAGGCGTTCCGACGATTAGCATGTCTTTTTCGGGAGCGAACATCAATGCGCGCATGGCCTTGTGCGGCTCGATGGGATGACCCAGCAGATAACGCGGGCAGCGCTCGGTGCAGAAGACGCACTGATCGCACGCCGACTTGCCAAGCCGGTTGATCGCCTTCCAATCGCGCCGATACCAGCCGAGAAGAGGATGATCTTCCGGCAGAACAATCAGTCCGCCCACGGTTTTGGTGATCGGATCGTCGGGGCTTTGGGCAAGTTTGCCCATCATCGCGCCGCCGACCAAAATGCCGTAAGGCTGGGCGGCAGGCCCGCCGGCCATCTCGATCGCTTTGCGCATGGGCGCACCGACCGGAACGCAAACAGTCGCGGGAGAATGCACAGCGCCGGCCACGGTCAGATACTTTCGGGTGACAGGACGCCGCCGGCCGAGATTAACCAACGTTTCGACATTGTTGACGACTGCATCCACATCCAGCGGCAGCCCGCCCGGCGGGATGACGCGCCCCGTGACATCATAAACAAGAACAAATTCGTCGCCCGCGGGATAGTAATCGCCCAACGGATGAATCCGCGCCCACTTTGGCAGTCGCGGCGCAAGAGCCTCGATGACATGGCGGTATTTGCCCTTGATACCGATGACCGCCTCGCGTGCGCCGCTGCGCTCCATCGCCAGAGTCAGGCCGGCAATAAAATCGTCGCTGAAGTGGACAAGAAGTTCCTTGTCTTTGTGAAGCAGCGGCTCGCATTCGGCCGCATTGACAATGAATGTTCCCACCGGACGGCGATATTTGACGTCGGTGGGAAAACCCGCCCCGCCGGCTCCGACTACGCCCCAATCGCGAATATCATCCGGCACCAGATAGCCCTCTGTTTCGACCAAGTTTACGCGCGGCCGGCGCACCTGCGCGCATGCACGCAACCACCGGCAGTATTTGTGTTCTCTTGGCGCAATGTCAAAGGATTTTACCCCGGCCGCTGCGGACGCGCCCCGGACGGCGCTCCTCCGGAAAGTTTCCCTCGACGGCCGAATAACCCTTTCTCATTTGCGAATAAAACAGGCTACGATCGAAGGATATGCGACAGTCTTCGCGCGGCAGCGCCGAGATAGCGCACGGCCCGGCGCGGCGAGCCCGCGCGGAACAATGTTCGGGCAATATAGTACGGCCGCAGCGAAAGACGCAGAAGCGCCCGCCGGCGCCACTTGTTCAGTTCGTCCCGCGAAAGATGAAACGTTCGTGCCGCCGCCCGCGCATACCCCGCCTTCGGGTATTCCGCCTCCTCGAGCAACCCCTCGCTTCGCGCGATTTCGTAAAACTCGGTTCCCGGCAGCGGGTAAGCGATATTGAAATCGAAAAAATCGGTGTCGAGCTCCCGCGCCAAACGAAACGTCGCCTCCAGCGTTGCGGCACTCTCCCACGGCAACCCTATCACATAAAAGGCATGGGTTCGAAGACCGTGGCGGCGGCACACGGCAACGGCTTGCCGCGCCGCCTCGACCCGCGCACCCTTCTTCATCTTGTCCAACATCTCCTGCGATCCGCTTTCGACGCCGAATGCCACCACCCAGCACCCGGCGCGCTTCATCCACTCGGCCCGCTCGTCATCCATCGTGTCCACGCGGCTATTGCATCCCCAGCGAATGTCCAGTTTCGCCTCGACAATCCGTTGGCACAGTTCCACCAGCCATTTCCGATGAATCGTGAACGTATCGCCATGAAAAAGAAACTCCCGGATGCCGAATCGCTCGACGCACTCGCGAATCTCACCCACCACATTCTCCGGCGAGCGATACCGCACGCGATAGCCTGAGAGCGCCCCGGCCGGACAGAAAATACAGCGCGAAGGACAGCCCCGGTGAGCGTGGATTACCGTCAGACGATTGCCGGTTTCGGGACTGCGGTAAAGGTCATTGTCGAGCAAATCGCGCGCCGGATATGGCAGCAAGTCCAGGTCGTCGAGAAACGGCCGCGAGGATGTAGTGATAACCCTCGGCAAATCTTCCTTATTGCGCCAAAAACTCACTCCCCCAATACCCGAAAAATCGCAGAGGCCTACCAGATCGCCCAGGACTGCTTCCGGCTCGCCGACAACCACTATCTCCAGCGACGGATGAGTACGCAGAATCTCCTCGCGGCGATAGGCCAGCGACTCGCCGACCCCGATCGTGACAATTTCCTGTGACATCTCCTTGGCGGCCTCGCACGCCCGCAGGTCTGCTTCCAAAGTGGCCAGGGTCGTTTTGATCACAACTGCGTCGGGTTGCAGAATACGCAAGTCGTGCAGATAGCCACCCCAGCCGGTCCGCTGGGCGGGATAATCGCGCAAATGAACGACTGCCCCCCGCGCCCGAAGCACTGCCGCGTACGTAGCCAGATCAATCGGTGCGAACACCACCTCGACTGTTTGATCCTCGACGCGCGACTGGCAACGGTCGTCGCGGCGATAGAGGCCGGTCGGCGGATTAATGATAAGAAAGCACTTGAGCGGTCGAGTTCTCATCCCGCATTTCCCATTTCGCAAACCATATTCCCTACCGACCGTTCACATGAGCTTCGAGCCATCGAAGGAAATCACGCGGATTATCCAAAAAGACTTCCGGCGACAGGGCCAAAAGCCGCTCGCGGTTGGCCGACTCCGCCCATGCCGCCGCAACCGGCAGAACCCCGACTTCGCGCGCCGCGCGAACATCCGCTGGCGTATCGCCGACATAGATCGCTTCTTCGGGCGAGAGATTCCACGCCGCCAGCACTTTTCGGATGTTGGGGGCTTTGACGTCGCCGTCGGGCGAGCCCGTTTCGATGCGGTCGAAATAGTGGCCGAAACCCAGGAAGCGAAGCGAAATCGCCGCGCTTGGTTCCCCCTTGCCTGTTACAATCGCCATCGGGATGCGGCGTCGCTTGAGCAATTGAAGCGCATCTTCAATTCCGTCAAATGGCCAGGTGCAGGCCGCATGGGCACGTTCGTACGCCTGCAGATAGGTGTCCAGACATTCGCTCCACCGCTCTTTCGGAGCCAAGCGGCGAATCACTCCCTCCTCCGTTGGCCCAAACATCGCCTTGATTTCCTGGTCGGTAGGAACGTAATCCGAAACCGACGCAATCGCTTCGCGGCAGGCGATCAAACAAACGGGAATCGTATCAGCCAGCGTTCCGTCCAGATCGAAAATCACACCTTTTATCATGTCAGTTGCTCCCTGTTCATGGCAATTCTGCAGCATCTTGCCGAGTCGGTGCAGCCAGCGCACCTATGCGGCCCAATAAAACCCCCATTCCTATGCACATGGGTGGAATCAGCGGAAAGTGGTATCGTTCCTGACCGAGCCACGCCGCCGTGATCAATAGCGTATAAATGACGAAAGCGTCAAGAAAGCGGTCGCTCGATGCGCGTGCATCCTGCCGCCAACGAAAAACCAGCATCTCAAGTGCAAACAAAAACAGCACAGGCCAATAGACCGTATTGGACACCGCCACAGCCGCCGGCCACACTACCTTTGGCAGCGGACGCTCGGTTTCCAGCAACGCCAGGCGCGTCCATGTGCCGTCGCTCAGAAGCATCATCACAATCTTGCGGCCGGCGAGCAGGACCCCTTTTCCAGGATAATCGCGGATAAAGGCAAAGCCCAACCGAAATCCCTCCCGGTTGCGCTCGACCTCCGAGGCAATGTGTGCCGTCTGGTCGGGAACTTGTCCCCAGAACTCGAATCCCGTGCCGTTGGTCCATGGATTATTGCCATAGTAGAAGTTCAAACCGGCATTCGTGGAAAACGGCACAAAACCGCCGACAGCACGCACATTGCGCAACCCCCAAAACAGTATGGCCGCCGCCGGCACAATTGCAAGTGCCAGATGCAACCGGGTTGACCAGATCCACCCGCGGCGGCGCCCCAGCAGCCACCATGTCCATACCGGAAACAGAGCAATCTGTGGACGCATCATCATGGCCCCCGCCGTCAGCGCGCCGAAAGCCAGACCCACCGCCTCCGGCCGGTTCCATGACCGGTCGGCCGCCGCTTTCATGCCCAGCAGCAAACCCATTATCATTGCCGTAAAAGGAATCTCCGTGCACAGCAGGCTTGTATAAGCAATGTGTGAAGGGAATATGCTTAACACTAAAGAAGCCAAACGTGCACAAGCCTCTCCGGCAAATCCCCGGGCCAGAAAATACGTCAGAGCAACCGTCAACACACCGACAGCAATGTTTAGCAACTTCGGCGCCCAGTAGGTCTTGCCCGCAACTGCATACAGTAGAGCTAGCAGCGCCGGATAGCCGGGCGGCCAGAAGGCGGTTGGTTGGCCATTGACAGTACAATAGCAGCCAGTTTCGACCAACGAGACTGCCAGCTCATGATAATGGAGAAAATCGGTAACTGGCAGCGACGGCACGGCCAAAACCCAGACGAAGCGAAACCCTCCGGCCAGTGCGAGAACGGCAGCAAGAAAAGTGACAGTCGGCACCTCAGCCAGCCGATCAAGAGCCCGGCTCGACCAGCGGCTAACGGCGCGATAAAAAACCACAACCGCCACAAGGAACAGGGCCGCAGGTGCAGCTGCATAAGACGCTGCACGTACCACGCGCAAGTTCGACGGCGAAAGATGCCCGTCGCTGGAAAGCCGCACGGCAACGGCCGCTAAGCCGCCGGGAAGAATGCTCAGCGCCAACAACACCGCGGCAACGCCTGCAATAGATATTGCGAGGGCGCGCCGCTCGCCCACAGAAGGCGGAACTGGCACATGCCGTGGGTTGAGCGGCGCCGGTTCTGACGGCCTCATTGGCAAAATCCTCAGCCGTTTGGCCATGCGCGCAAAAGCACGACAAAAAAAGAATTTGCCTGGACCGCGGCGCTTGTCAAACGGCAACCATGTTCTTCCCCTCCATCCATGAGGTTCTTTCTTGACGCACCGACAGGATGGCAACACGTTTTCTTTTACAGAGAGGAGAGTGTGCCCGATCGTGGGAGCCAATGATGCGGAAATCTGGAGCACGACATGGCAGAGAAGCCGCAGCCGACCGAAGCCGCGCTGGGGATTCATTTTCCACCGCATCGCCGCGCATGTTCCCCTGGCCGATCAAACAATCCTGGAGTTGGGCGCGGGCGAGGGCAATCTTGCCCACTATGCCCTGAAGGCCGGAGCGCGGCATGTGACACTGGTGGATTTTTCCGAAGCGGCATTTCAGCGGGCACGCCGGCTGCTCGAACCGTGGCCCGACGCGAAAAAGTCGTTTGTCTGCGCCAATTTGCTGAATGTAGATTTGGGCCGCCGGTTCGATCTGGTTTGGTCGTCCGGCGTCGTCGAGCATTTTGCGGGGGCCGAACTGGAGCGCTGCATCGAGCGCCATGCCGCCCACAGCCGCCTCCATGTTGCCATTGTGGCGCCCTCGGATACGGCGTTCAACCGCCGGCGGTCGCTCGATCCTCGCTGCCGCGCTCTGTTTGGCTTCTGGCAGACGATCCCCGATGCGGTGCTGGCGGATTTGGTAAGCCGCCAAGGATTCGACGTCCGGGTCTGCCAGCGGTTCCGCCGGTCCTACGGCGTGCCGCTGTTGCCGATTCGTGGAACGCGGCGGGTGCAGGCATGGTTGCATAGGATACTGTTCGACTTTTTGCTCTCGCCCGTTTTGCCAGCGCGCACAGGCGGCTTGCTTTTGGTTGTGGGCGAACGGCACTCGGGCACATAAATTGGGCTTTCCGTGGAAAGCGCCGACTCCATAGACGAGGCGGACAGTCATGGCGTTCGTAAAAGCAATCGTGCATGGAATGGTGCAAGGCGTGGGCTACCGATACGTGACGCGAAACACGGCGCAACGGCTTGGTGTTAAAGGCTTTGTGCGCAATCTGGACGACGGCACGGTCGAGGTCCAGGCTGTTGGCGATCTGCCCGTCTTGCAACGGCTGGTCGAGGCGCTCGAGCGCGGACCGGGCTACGTGGCGCGCGTGGATTGCGAGTGGGCGGAAACCGGACCCGACTTTATGGATTTTCGCATTATGTTTTAAACGCTACGGGAGATAGAATGGACGGCATGGACTGAGTCGGCGGCACGGACCACAAGGACTGGGTGGACAGAGGCCTAATGCAATTCATTATGCCCATTTCACCCGCGCCGGCCATTCCCGCCAATTCTTTCCTACAATTCCCCTTGCTATCTTGCATTTCCCCCGCTATAGACAAAAATCTGTTTTTCGTCGGGTGAAGAACCATGACGCAAACATCATTTTCACCTCATTTTTTCTGAAAGATATTTTCGCGATGCGCACGATTATTCTGCTGACGATCTCCAATATCTTCATGACATTTGCCTGGTATGGCCACCTCAAGTATAAAACCGCAGACTTGTGGAAAGCAGTCCTGGTCAGTTGGCTGATTGCGTTTGTCGAGTATTGCTTTCAAGTGCCGGCAAACCGGATCGGGCATGCGCATTTCAGTGCGGCACAGCTGAAAACCATGCAGGAAGTTATCACGCTTCTGGTATTTTCGGTCTTTTCGATTCTATATCTCAACGAAGATCTGAAATGGAACTACATTGTCGGGTTTCTGATGATTATCGGCGCGGTGTTTTTTGTATTCAAAAAATGGTAATCGGGGGCGGGAAGGAGCACCTGTTATGGATACCACAGCCAGTGTCCTACGCATGAATCGGGACCGCGGGCTGTCGGCGCGCGGTGCACAGTTTGCGCTTTTCGCCGGCACGCTTGTCTTGTTGATTGCTGCGCTATCGAGCCGTGCCTCCGCGCAGAGGTATGAAGAAAAAATTAAAATGCGCGACGGCAAAAAACTGGCCACCGATATCTATCGCAACTGGTTGGACCCCTTTGATCATCCAGTGATCCTAATCCGAACGCCCTACGGAAAGCGCGACACTTTGGCCATGATTGGAGTGGCCCTCTTTACCCAGGCCGGCTATATTGTCGTTACCCAAGACATTCGCGGCACGGGCAACAGCCAAGGCACCTATGATTTGTTTCAGAGCGACGGATGGGGAACGAATCAGGACGGCTACGATACGATTGACTGGATCGCCGACCAGTGGTGGTGCGACGGCAATGTCGGGATGTTCGGTGTTTCGGCGCTTGGAATAGCCGCCTATCTGGCCGCCGGCGCACGCCCTCCGGCGCTCAAGGCCGAAGTGGTAGCCTTTGCCGCCGCCGATCTCTATGACCAGGCGGCCTATCAGGGCGGCCAGCTGCGCGCCGAACTGATTGACGGCTGGGTCGGCGATATCGCACCCGAACGGATTCCCGACATTCTCAACAACTCGGTGCGCACCTCATTCTGGGACATTCTCGATTGCGAGGACCGCCAGCCCCAAATTAAAGTGCCGACCCTTCACATCGGCGGCTGGTATGATTGTTTCCTCCAAGGCACGATCAATCACTTCGCAGGATTGCAAACCCGCGGCGACACGGGCGCGCGCGGCAAACAAAAAATGATTATCGGCCCTTGGACCCATGGCAATTTTACCAGCCGCGATCAAGGCCAGCTAACCTATCCATCCAACAGCGTCACGTTTGACGTGATCGAAGAGGCGCTCGACTGGTTCGATTACTGGCTCAAAGATCGAGACAATGGCGCAATGGACGGCCCCAGCGTCAAATACTACATCATGGGGGATGTGGACAGAAGTTCCGCCCCGGGCAACGAATGGGCCGAATGCGACGTCTGGCCCCCGACCAGTCAGGAAGGGCGTCTCTATCTTTGGGCAGGAAAAGAACTGTGGGGGGTGCCCGCGCGCGGCCCTGGCGTTGCCCCTGAGACATTTCGATATAACCCCAACAACCCAGTGCCCACCAAAGGCGGTGCCAATCTCGAAATTGACAATGGTCCCTACGACCAACGATCCATCGAAAGCCGCAGCGACGTCCTGGTCTATACCTCGCCGCAATTGACCGAGCCGCTGGAAATCACCGGTCGCGTTTGGGTCGAACTGTACGCAGCCTCATCGGCAGTAGACACCGACTGGACGGCGCGGCTGTGCGATGTCTATCCCGACGGCCGCTCGATGCTCGTCTGCGACGGCGTCCTGCGGGCGCGCTGCCGCGACAGCACATCGTCGCCAACGGCCATTGTCCCGCACCAGGTCTATCGCTATAGGATTGATCTGTGGTCCACGAGCCTTGCGTTCAACACCGGACACCGCATCCGGTTGATTATCTCGAGCAGCAACTCCACACGGTTCGAGCCCAACCGAAACAACGGGCTTCCGCCGCGATCGGGAAGCGCCATTGTGGCCTATAATACCATCTACCATGACGCCGCGCGGCCGTCGGCCCTGATTCTGCCGGTCACCAAACCCGCCGGCCAGCATCCGGTTTTCCGCTCAGTGAAAACCGATGCGGCACGCTGGGGACTCTATCGGTAGGAAAGTGCGAGCGCGCCTTCTATCGCGCGCAGGCACGCCATCGAGGCAAGTAAGCCGCCGCGTCGTTCGCGCTTCAGCGTGCCCTTCGTAGTCCTCACTTTAGGCCCTTTACCCGGATGCAGCGACAAAAAATAGCATGTTCAGTTAGGGCGGCAGACTACGTGGGGTGCGTCGAAACTTGCCGGGCAAAAGCGGCAGCCATGCTGCCGCTTTGCTGTAACGATTCATCGCCAGACAAACGATTGCCCTCTCGTTCACGGCCGCCTTGGGCATCTGGAGATTTCGCCATCTTGCGAAGATCTTTTTAGTCGCGGGCATAGGCCGCCTTTGTGTGGACTGCTTTCCGCGAAGGGTAAATTACAAACTATTGCTTTCATGCTCTTTGGCTTCATTCCACAAGGCATCCATTTCGGCCAGAGACATGTCCTCAAGGTTGCGGTTTTGCTCGGCGGCGCGTTCTTCGATATACCGGAACCGCCGAATAAACCGCTCGACGCACTCGTGCAGCGCCAACTCGGATTGCACCTTCAGAAAACGGGCGAGGTTGACGATGGCAAACAAAATATCGCCGATTTCCGCCTGAACCCCCGCGGCGCTGCCGGCCGCGACCGCCGCTTCGAGCTCCCCGATTTCTTCCCGCACCTTGGCAAACACGTCGCGGACTTGCTCCCAGTCAAAACCCACTCGCGCGGCCTTCTCTTGAACGCGATGCGCCCGCAGCAACGCCGGCAGTTGCTTGGGCACGCCGCCCAACCGCGACGGCGCTTCCTCGCGGTTTTTCTTCTCGCCGAGCTTGATTTGCTCCCAGTTCTGGAGCACTTCGGCCGATGAGGCAACCTCGACATTGCCAAACACATGGGGGTGGCGCGTAATCAATTTGCTGCAGATTCCGCGCAGCACGTCATCAATGTCGAAACGACCAGCCTCGCGCGCCAGCTGGGCATGGAAGACTGCCTGCAGCAGGAGATCGCCCAGTTCTTCGCGCAGACCTTCCATATCGCCGCGGTCTATGCTCTCTTTGACCTCGTAGGATTCCTCGATCAGATACGGAACCAACGATTGATGGTTCTGCTCCCGATCCCACGGGCAGCCGCCTTCGCCGCGAAGGCGCGCCATGATGGCCACCAGACGCCGGAAGGGGTCGGCCGCCGGATCCGTTGGATCAGGCAAAGGCACAGAAGGATTCATCCGTTCTTTTTCTCCGAATTTGGGGATTGCGCGCGACTGCGACGGGGCCGTGAAAAGCAGGTATGCCAAAACTTGCGCCACTTGCCGACGGCTTTCGATTCCCACCGTTTGAGAGCGTCCATTTGAGTGGGAAATCGTTCGCGAAGCTTGCGAAACCACCGGCGCACCAACGGCACATCGCGCGACAGCAACATTAGACCAATCAGGACAAATATCCATCCCTGAAGAAAGGGAATAAAGCCGCCGATAAACCCGAAAAGCAAAAATAAAACGCCAAGCGAAATGCGCGCAATCCTCACCACAAGCGGACGTGTCACGCGCTTTTGCTTCGGCACAGCCGATCCGTCGGCTGCAGTCTCGTTGCCGTCGTTTGTCTTCCGCCTGCGCCAACGACGGAAACGTGTCGAGGGTTGTTTCATTCGGCAAGAAAAACGCGGCGATCTCGCGCCGCGAAGTCCTCGTCTACTTTCTTCGGCCCCTGCGGGCAGCAGCAACGACCGCGTCAACCATCCGCCCGTTGCATCCTACTCGTCAAGCATATCCCGACACCCCCCATTTATCTCCCCCTATGGCTGATGTTCAAATGGGGATGCTTGTGCAAAAAATCATGAACTATAGGTTCACATACATTCTCGCCGATTTCAAAGAATGCATAGCCAACAATCCCTGCCCTCTGCGAGATCTGCGGATGGCAGCGAGGTCGCCTCCGCGGACTACAGATCGTGAATGCCCACGCGCGTTTCGTAGCGCACCACGCCCTTTTCATTGACCTGGTAGCCGAACTGCTTCCAATAGGCTTCGCGCGGCTCGAACCTGTCGCCCGTGCGTTCCAGCCACCCATTCAACTCGCGGTCCAGTTCCTCGCGAATCTGCCGATGCGAGGCCGACTCCACGAGGTTGTTCATCTGATAGGGGTCCTTTTGGTTGTCGAAAAGCAACCACGGGCCGCTTCGAGTCCGCACAAAAGTGTATCGCTCGGTTCGGACGCCGCGCCATTCGGGTATCGGCTCGCCGAACGGACAATGATTGGCGATCAGGGTGGAAGCAGGGCCTTTGCTGTTCCGTCCCAGCACAATATCCGATAAATCACAGCCCTCGGTTCCGCGGGGAATCGGCACGCCGGCCAGACCCAGCAACGTCGGCATGATGTCGGGCACATTGAACAGAACGGGCGTTCGGCGGCCGGCGGCTACGCGGCGCGGATAGACCAGTACAAAAGGCACGTGCACCGACTCGTCCCACGGCTTTTGTTTTTTCTGCATGCCCTGCGAGCCTAGCATGTCGCCGTGATCGCTGGTGAACACAACGATCGTATCGTCGGCGCGGCCGCTTTTCTCCAGCGCATCCATCAGACGCCCGAAGTTTCGGTCTAAAGCCTCAATGTGCGAATAGTATCCGGCGATGTCCTCGCGCCAACGCTGCTCGTCCTGGCAGTTGGGCGGCAGTTTGATCTCCCGCGGATCGAACGTCTTGTATTCTTTGGGCATAAGCTGATAAGGGTCGTGGGGCGGTCCCCAGGACATGAACAGGCAGTAGGGCCGCTCCGTGCCGTGAGTGCGGACATACTCGATGGCGAGGTCGGTCTGATGATCGGCGTCGTAGCCCTCGATCCAGATGGGCGTGGGATCGTCGCGATAGTAGTGCGACTTCATATAGTTATGCGTACAGTCGGCGGCGGCCCAATAGTCGAAGCCCTGGCGCCGCGGACCGGGCGGCGTGAATCCGCCGCGCTTGTCGCCATCCAGATGCCACTTGCCGATATAGCCCGTGTCGTAGCCGGCGGCCTTGAGCGATTTGGCGATGGTGGGTAATTCGGTGTTCAACCGCACATCGTTCACGCATAAACCGTGGCGGAGCGGGTAAAGGCCGGTCAGAAGCGACGCGCGATAGGGCGTGCACACCGGGTTGCACGACACAGCGTTGTCGAAAATCAGGCCGCGCCGCGCAAAACGGTCGAGATTGGCTGTTCGCACCTGCTCGTTGCCCATCCAGCCGGCGGCGCTGGCGCGCATCTGGTCGGCGAAGACGAAAAGGATGTTGGGCCGTGAAACAGGACCGGCGGTTCGTCCTCTGGAACATGAATACAAAACCGACGATGCGGTCGAACCAACGACCGCGGCCTGAACGACAGATTGCTGCAGAAACTCGCGTCTGTTCATAGTTGAGGTCATGATCGTTTGACTCCTATTGATTTCACTTTGTTTTTCCCATCCAAATCCGCATACCCAAGTGCATTGAAAATATCCTCTGGCGCTCTACATCGGGAAAAGCAATGAAACCTCTTCAGCGCTCATGCACGCCGCCCCCCTGCTGGCAACTGTTGCCACGGGTATTCGCAAGCATCCTATGCACGGAACACTTCCCATTTGTTCGGGGTGAATTGCGATTCTGCCGGCTTTCAGGAAAAAACTCCATTTCGGCCTTCGTTCATTTTGGCCTCGTTCCCTTCGAGTTGAAGGATGGGCCCCGCTTTGAACCATTTACCTTATTGCCCGCGTCGGGAGCACATCGCGCAGCCGCTTCCGATGTGTCCAATTTGACCGTCGCCGAAACCACGCGCGAGCGACTGGGCGGCAGGTCCGATCGGCCCGGTCCCAGAACCCGAATAGTGATTTCGTCGCCTTCTTTGACCGTCAAGGGTTCCCAAGCTTCCTGATAGTCGCCGGTCATCGCGCCAATGCGCAGACGGCATTCTTCCCGACACCAGCGTTCCGCAGTTTTCAGCGGCGGACGTTTCTTCGGATCGCGTTTGATCCACACCAGATTCAAAGCCAAAACTCCGTAACGTCCGCTGCCAGCCAGACAGTACCGTGTGCCGTTGACCACCGTATCGAACCGTAGAGCCGACCGGCGCGTTGCTTTGCCGTTTCTTGTCATGGTATCTCTTCCTTTCCCAGCCCGTCAACTCAACCCTGCCATGGCCGATACTGTCCACGCAACAGAATTTGTTCGCGCGATCTGCGCGGGTCCTCTTCACAGGGCCGCGCAATTGGTCCACGCAGAAAAAAGCTTGCGCGCCGCACTATTTAGTCCCTACATGCTTTGTCTACAAAGAATCCGTCCCGGCGCGACGGACAGACGCCACCTACGACAGTTCTCCAGCAGCAGCGAATGAGAGAGAAGACCCACAAACCCCGCGGAGCGGCAGCAGTGATTGCTGTGAGTGCGTTCCTGGGCTGGTGGACTCGCGCCGCTGCCGCGGACACGATTATCCTCTGGACGGAGCGCGGCACTACAACCTCGGTCGAGGGCGAGTTCACCAGCGGTCCAACCGGCGGCCTCTTGCGTTTGAGCGGTTCGGCCGGCGCCATGGAGATTCCGCTCGACCCAGCCCGAGTGGTTCGCATCATTCGCAAGACCACACCGTCGGCCGCGCCGCATCCCCCAAGAACATCTTTGCCGTCCGCCGGTCCGGCGGTTCCTGCTCCAGAGGGCGACAGTTCGCACTTGGAAACGCGCCCGTTGCCCACGCCGCCGATCGGCATCCCGACCACGCCCAGGTCTCTGGCCACTCCGCCGCCGCCGATCAGCGTTACGCCCTATCCAACGGCAACAGCCGTGCCGACAGCCGCGCCCAGTATGGACCTCCCATCTTTGTCCCCAGCCGCGGCCCCGGCAGTTGCCCCCCCGGGAGCTGTCCCCTCTGCTGTTGCGGCGAGGCCGTCGGTTCCGCCGCCATCCCGCTCTCTCACGCTTGCTTCCATTGCGCAGCGGCTTAAAAAACAGGACTGGACCGCATTCGGCGATCTGCTCGATTGGGCGCTCAGCGAGGACGTGCTGCCGTTTCTAATCGGCGTTCCCTTGTTCATTGCGGTCTTCTGGGTGATGCCCAACAAACTGTTGTATGCGCTCGCGCGGCGGGGCGACGTGGCAGCCTCGATCTGGGTGCTGCGGGTCAAATGGCTAGGCGTGCTTGCACTTCTGGGTTATCTCGCCGGGAAGGTTCGGATGCCGCGACGGCCCAAAAGCCGCTGCCCGATCTGCAACAAGGCGATAGATGATCCAGAGGAGTATGCTGACTTCAATTTCTATGTTTGCCCCCATTGCGGCGAAAACATCACGCCCGTCTATGATCTCAACAGCTACATGCAGCATTTGATCGAACAGCTTGACCGCGAAGTGCATCAGCGGCGCGCGAAGCGGCCTGAATTTGTGACTGAAAAGGACGCCACAACCAAGCTCGTCCGGGCGATTATCACGCGCGCCGTCCGCTCGCGCGCCAGCGACATCCACATTGACACCAGCGCCGAAGGCGCTGTCGTCCGCGAGCGCGTGGACGGCGTCCTCCTGGACATGCTGGCGCTGCCCAAAAGCGTCGTGCCTCCGGTGGTCTCCGCGATCAAGGTCATGGCCAAACTCGACATTGCCGAGCGTCGTATTCCGCAGGACGGCAAGTTTTCGACCTGGGTGGATCGCAACGATATTGACGTGCGGGTAAATACCTCGCCGGCTATGCACGGCGAAAAGGTCAGCATGCGCCTTCTGGACAAGCGCGCCATTGCCGTGGGGCCGGCGGGTCTGGGCCTCGAAGGACAGAACCTTGCTCTGTTCGATCAGGCGATTCACCGCCCTCACGGAATGTTGATTGTCACAGGGCCGGCGGGTTCGGGCAAATCCACGACGCTCTATGTGGCGTTGAATGTGATCAACACGGGGGAGAAAAACATCATCACGCTCGAAGACCCCATCGAATACGAAATGAAGGGCGTGACACAGATGCAAGTCAACCCCGCCGTCAATTTCACGTTTGCAACAGGGCTGCGCACCATTGTGCGGCAGGACCCTAACGTGATCATGGTCGGCGAGATTCGTGATAAGGAAACCGCCGAAATGGCCATCGAGTCGGCCATCACCGGCCATTTGTTGATGACAACCATGCACACCATAGACACCACCACGGTCTTCACGCGGCTGGCGGACATGGGAATAGACTCCAGGCGCTATGCATCGGCTCTGGCCTTGATCGTGGCCCAGCGCCTCGTGCGCGTCAACTGCGGGGAATGCCGGCGGCCGTATGCGCCGGATCCGCGGCAGCTCGAGCAGTTGCGCCTGTTGCAGAGCGCCAAGGATATTGTTTTCCTCAAGGGCTATGGCTGCGCCCGGTGTTTGGAGACGGGTTACTACGGCCGGACCGGTTTGTTTGAGATTCTGGCGCCCGACCGCGAAATCGTGGCCATGCTCGAGCAGAACCTGCCGGCCTCGCGAATCCGCGAGGCCGTGCGGCGCAAAGGCATGCGCAATATTCGCGAGGAGGGAGTATTGAAAGTAATGCGAGGCCAAACAACGATCGAGGAAGTGATCCGGGCCACAACCTAGCATACGGCCGACCGTCTCACTTCATCTTCAGCAGCGCACAGCCTTCCCTGCTGCTCCCGCCCTTCCACACATCGTACTTCGGGTCCGCGTAGCGATCGAAAAAATCGTCGAGACGCCGTTGCAAGGTTCGGCGGATGGCCGCCATGTCCGACGCTGCGATGAGGTTGGTCGTTTCGCCCGGGTCTTTTCGCAGATCATAGAGTTCATCCGGCCCGTCCGGGTGGCGGCGGACAAGTTTCCATTCCGGCGTACGAACCACGCGCGTATTGAGAAATTCATAAAAGATCACATCCTCCCACTCAGCCTCCCCGCCGCCAAGCAATGGCGAGGCGTCGCGGCCGGGCGATTGCGGAAAGTGTGCGCCGGATTGTCCGAGGCCGAGATAGCTTACGAGCGTCGGCGCCACATCGTAAGTACAAACCATTCGATCGCATTCCCGCCCCGCTCCGATGGCACCCGCGTGGCGGATAATCAACGGAATGTGCATCGTTTCGTCAAAGGCATTGAGCGGGCGCGTGTGGTCGGCCATTCCCCAGATGCCGTGATGGCCGCCGCTCCAGCCTTGGTCGGCGAGAAAAACTACAACGGTCGTCGCGTCGAGATTCAACCGCTTCAGCGCCGCCATGACTACGCCCACCCCGTCGTCCACGCCGCTGACCTCAGCGGCCATCCGCCGGATCGCTGTGTCCGTATTGATATACTCGCGGTTGTGTACCAGCCACGGATGCACGGGCAGTCGCGGAAAGGACGGCAGAGATTTATCGGCGTAATAGGCGGCGTGTCGGTTTCGCGCCGGCTCGGCCATGCTCTTGCCTAAACCATAGGGACCATTGTAGGCCAGATAGAGGAAAAAAGGCCGGTCGCGGTTTTGTTCGAGGAAACGAACGGCGTGGCGCGTCCAGAAGCCGGTCAAATACTCCGGTTCGCGGCGCACCTTGCCGTTCTCGATGATCTCCGCATCATAAAAGGTTGTCGTATGACCGTGCGGCATGGTAACCCAATATGAGAAACCCTCCTGAGGTGTGAGATTGCCGCCCAGATGCCACTTGCCCACAAGGCCGCAGGTATAACCAGCCCGGCCGAGAATTTTCGGCAAACTCGGAAACTCCGCGATCGTGCAGTAGGCCTTAGGACCGGTCTGCGCGCCGCCTGCAGATAGATACGTATGAACGCCATGCTGCGAGGGAATGAGACCCGTCAGGAGCGAAGCACGGGTCGGCGAACAGACAGCGTTGCAAGAGAAGGCGCGGGTGAAACGAACGCCTTCGGTGGCGAGGCGGTCAATATTCGGCGTGCGAATATCGGGATTCCCATAACAGCCGAGAGTCCATGCACCCTGATTGTCGGTCAGGATGAGCAGGAGGTTAATCGGGCGCGAAGAGGTTCCGGCTCCGGACGGCCGGCGCAGCAACCCGGCGGCCGCAGCCGCCGTCAGCCCCAGAAAACTCCGCCGCGCGAGCGTCATCGTTGCACCTCGACGCTTGAGATCACTCGCGAATATACAGCACCGCGTCGTTGGGGAAGGGCGAATCGAAAGTCTGTTTCCCGGCCACCCAAACCATTCCACCCTCCCGCGTTTCGCCGGTTTTGGGATCGAACCATTCGACCGTGACGCGCCTCGACGCTCCTGACAAATCCACAGTGACCGGCCCGCTTGTGGGCAAGTAAACAAGATACTCCTTGCCCGGATTGGCCAGACAGAAACCCGACGAGGCCAGTTCGCCCTGAGGTGTCATGGCGGTGAGATCCATGCGGCGAGCATAGGACAGGGTATAGCCCATGTTTTTCCGGACACCAAGACCGTCGAGATTGGGTCGAGTTTGGAGAACCCGCTCGTCGTAAGGGTCCATGAAAATCGGATTGTGGCCGCGAGTAAAGCTTTTCCACACCCACGCTCGGTTGCCCCAAATCCCTCCCAAATGATCGGTGTCGTTGAGGACTACTTTCTTGCCGTCAGCCGGCGGCGGATTGTCGCGGTAGCCGCCTTCGAAATTGGGCGAAATCCATTCGGCCGGGCTGGCAAACAGGTCGGCGTTCCTTCCGCCTTTGTATTGAAAGGTCATCCCGACGGGATGTTGCTTGGGTTTGGTCTTTTCATACTCGTGAATGAAGTTGATCATGTGATATTGCCACGGAGTCGAAGCAGGATGGTTTTCATTGGAGATTTCATAAAGCACATTGTCGAACTCGTTGACGGTATCAATGACTTTGCGGACATAGCGTTCCTGCAGTTCCGTAATGGTGCGATTTCCCAACTCATGCACCTCGGTTCCTATGCCATCGCCGTTGGCGTCTGCCTCTATCCCGTTGATATTATTGTTGCCGTTGAAGGGGTGGCTTTTCCATCCATTCTTCATGAACTGCACGCCCCAGCCCTCGAAAAGCATGACCGAGACATAGATGCCCCGGTCGCCCGCCATGGCAACACGCTCGCGCAGGCGCTGAAAATACTCGGGATCGAACCGGTTGAGATCGAACTTGGGTTTGCCATCGAGCGCCAGACCCGGCCCGGTGCGAGCATAGACCAGTGGACGGACAAAATGGCGTCGGGCCTGCTTCTCGCGGTTGGCCGCCGTATCCCATGAGGACAGTTCCCACGTCCACATGCGGATGAAATTATGGTTCAGGTTTGCGAGCATGTCGAGATAGGCTGGAAAATCAAAGGCCGGCGGCGGATCGCTTTCGCCCATATCCACAAGGTTGTTCCATGTATGCGAGCCGGTCAGATAGATGGCGCGGCCGCTGGCGTCGGTGAAATAGCGCGGATTGGCCGAGCACACGCGGAGCGGGCCGTTCATGCGGCCCGGCCCCCGAACGGCCAGACGGGCGCAAGCGGCCATGCCCGACAAAACAAAGGTGGTCAGCAGCAGAAAAGTGGCGATTCGGGACTTCATGGCTCGGCCTCCTTTTGGTGAGAGTTTTTTCTCTCCACGGCGATGGACCAAATGGGCAAGCCTGGTCGAGATAGACGGAACATGGCTTGTCAACGGCCGTCTTATTTTGACTCTTGCAAACATAACAGGCTGCCGTCCTCCAACGAAACCAACAACCGCCCGGGAACGGCAATCATGCCGTCGAATACCGGCGGCGTATCCAGCGGCTGCTCGCTAATTTTCGATCCGTCTTTCGGCGACACGGCCACCAGCCGCGCGCCAAGCCGGCCTTCGAATGCCGCATAGGGATCTTTCTCGTCCAGCACGTCGGGCGTACCGGCGACAAACAGTGCCTCCGCGGTTTTCACCATCGCCCGAATCCGCACAGGCAACCAAACCGCCCAAACGGGCGGCTCGGCCCGCGTGTAGCCGATGCCTTTGTCCTGACCGAACGCCTCGCTGTCCAATGTGCGCAACCCACTGGAAGCCATGTAGGCCGATTGCGGCAGCCATTCGACCGGCGGTCGGGCACCCTCGTCGCCCACGATCTGCGGCTCGTTGCTGTTGGCGTCGGCAAACAGCAAATAGCCTTCTTTTCCGGGGAAAAACATGGGACTGTGGCAGTTGCGGCGATAGAAGGGATTGACCGCATACGTCTGCTGATCGTCCACCACCAGAAGCTGGCCGCTCTTCGAGGCCTGATTGGCCAGCTGAAATCCCGGCCATCGTTTGGCATACATCCAAAACGCGCGATTGTACCACGAGCCGTCGAGAAGACCGGAGGTCGAGAAAACATGCAGCCCAACGTCGGACTCGCCTTTGCTCGAAAGCACTTTGCAGGATTGCTCCTGAAGCGCCGGTGTCAGGCGCTTCTGCCGCATGTAGATCGCATCGCCCTCGCTGACAAGAACATCAGAGTTGGCGCCCGGAATATAAAAGGCCATATCCCGAGCATACTCTTTTCCATCAGGAAAAGGCCCGGTCAGCACACCACGATGAACCACTTTGCCGGTCAGCGGCTCCAGTCCGTAGAGATAAATGCCCCCGTCCAGATAGGTCGAGCGGCCGGCAGTAACATAAGCAATTCCATCGCGAATGAGTACACTGCCATGCACGGGCCACGCCGATTCGATGCGGTCGTCAACGACGATACGGCGATGGGCGGGAGCGGCGAGAAAACGCCAGACAAGAGCGCCGTCGTCTGCGCGCAAACAATAAACCCAGCCGTCCGCGCTGCCGAAGAGAACAAGACCTTTCTCGACGGTTGGCGGAGAATCAATTCGTCCGCCGGCGACATAAGTCCACACCGGCTTTCCCGTGGCGAGGTCCAGTGCGTAGAGTGTTTGTGCTTCGATTGCTGAAACATAGACTCGATCGCCGACGGCAACCGGCGCACTGAGACGGCCCGTGATCTTCGCACGCCACGCTTCGCGCAAATTGTTCTGAACGCGCGCCGAAGTTGAACCGTGGCGGGCCGGATCGTGCCGGAACGTGGGCCAGTCATCGGAATTTTGGATTTTCGATTTTGGATTTTGGATCGAGCCGTACGCAGGGCCGCGTTCGAGGCGTTGGTCATCACGGATGGGCCGCACCGGTTCGGGCGGCTCCGGACCGAGAGCCACAAAGCCAAGCACCTTCCCGCCCGGCTGGCAGAAACACTGGTCCGGCGGCGAGTAGAGCAAGCCGTTGCAAGGAACCATGCCCATCTTGCAGGCGCCGCGCACAAAGTTGTTCTGCCCGTGCCGACCGTTCTCCAAGTCCACAAACTCCGCGCCTTCCATCGAGGTAATCATATAGCGCGCCGTCGCCCTGTTGCGATAGCAGCGGTGATGATGCTCCGGACTGATCAGATTGGGGACAAAGATCCGTTTCTTCTCTTCACCTGTACGCAAATCATAGCCAACGGCCAGCGCGTTGTCAGCATCCCTGCCCACCGGCTGCTGCGCATCGTCCACACACTGGACGCCCGGCCAAACCACCCCATCCACAATAAATAAATCTTCCGGAGCCATACGGCCGACCTGGATTCCGGTCCGAAACCAGAGCATTCCCCCGTTGGTCGCATCGTGGGCTTCGAGCGTTTGTGCGCCGCGCGTCACTACCACCCCGTCGCAGAGAACCATCGTGCGAACCGACGGCTCGATCAGTTGCGTGTGCCAGACTTCATCGCTGGTTTTGAGGTCAAGGGCCGTGATCTTGCCGCCAGACAGATAGACCACCTGACCGCTGTGAATCGCCAGCATCGTGTCGTTGATCGAGGGAACATTCTTTCGCCACAGCACATCGCCCGTTGCACCGCGGATGGCAATCAGACAGTTCGGCGATGCCTCGGCCTCCTTGCCGCGCCGCTTGAGGACTGACGCCTCGGGCGGCTCGGAATAGACTACAACAATGCCGTCATTGGCGACGATCTGTCGAACCGGCGAGGTTCCCTCGACGGTGGCTAGCGTTCTGCCCGTTGCTGCTTCGAGGATCGAAAGCGGCGACTGATAGCCGAGCGTGGCGTAGAGGCGGTCGCCGTCGGCGACCAGACGGCGCTGGTTTTCATCGGGCACAACAGTGCGGCCGCCGCGAATGACCGTCCAGTCAATACCCTGAAATTTTTCGACTGCCCACTGCGGCCATCCCCACGGCTCGACGGGCCGCCGCCAGAGAAGTTTGCCGTTGAAGGCGTCGCGGCAAATCAACGCCCAGCGCTCGGGAAGGCGCTGGTCGGTAATGCCGATGATGCCTTCATCGAGGAGATAAAAAACACGCCCGCCGCCGATGACCATTGCCTCGAAGCCCGACGGTGTCTCATGGCTGCGCAACCAGAGCGGACCGGCTGTCCATTGCACCGAGCGCGGCGGGCCGACAACGCTGTCGCGGGCGACAGCATTGTTGCTCGCGTCATGGAGGAAATGCGTCCATTCGTCAATCGTAGCGGGCCGCGGCTTGACGGTCTTGGTCCATGCGCCCCCCTGTTTGACATAAGCAACGCCATTGGGTACGAGAACTCGCAGCACCTCGCTCGTGGGGATTTCCCCGAGATTCTCGGAGACAACCAGATTGACGAGATTGTCGGCATAGGGCAGACGCGGCCCTGTCCACTGCTCGACGGCGACCTTGCCATACAGGCCGAGCGATTGAATATGTTGGCGGGAGGCTGCGACATTTTTTGCGTCGGCATCCAGGCCGTGAACGACGTATTGGTCGCTTGCACAAAGTGCAGCCGTGAGCCGTCCGTCGCCGCAGCCGATATGCACAATCAAGCCGCCTTTGACGCCAGCCGCTTGGAGAATTTCGCCGGCCGGGTTGCTTGCGCCCCCCAAAGCTGCGGCGGCGCACATGACAAATCCCACGATTTGCATTTTTCTCCGGTACCCTTTCATCTCGCTTCCTCCCTGACGTTAGATGATCAGTTACCCAAACATGCTAGACGGCCATCCAGACATGCAATAAAAAGCCGCCCGTACCCGGCGGCCATCCCGTCCCATACCGGCGGTGCAGACAATTTGGACTCGGAAAGCAGTTTGCCCTCCGCGGCCGAAAATACGGCCAGCACGCCGCCCTTTCGCCCTTCCCACGCGCCGTGCGGGTCGGTGGGATCCACAATGTCCGGCGAGCCGGCGACAAAGAGCCTCTCTCCAGCTAGCACCATCGCCGTAATCCGAATGGGGACTTGTCGTTCCCAGATCACATTGGAATCAGGCGCGGATTTCCCGGGGCGGCCGGCCTTTTTCTCTTTGGGTCGGCCGGCGGGCTTTTCCGGAGAAAAGGCCATAAGGCGATAGCCCCCGACGCCGGGTTTGAATACCGTTTCGCGACTGCGCGACGGATAGATCTCCACGCCATACGCGGCGTCTTCGCTCATAACCATCAGTCCGGTAGTTTCGGCGCTGCCGACTTTATAGAAGGTGCGATTGAACCAACTGGAGTCGAGAAACCCGGCGGTTGTGTAAAGATGACGGCCTTCGGCAGCGCCCGGCGCCGAGATATTCATCTGCCGGATGAAAACGTTAGCACCGTCCGTGCCGGGAATGTCATTGAGGAAACCGGGAATCTTGTTAGGGGCCTGCTTGATCATCTTCCCCGTGTCTGGGTCGGGGCTATAGTGAATTTCTTCGCGGGCCGCGCGCCCGGTTTCCGGATCGAGGGCATAGACACGAATGCCGCCGTCCAGATACGTCGAGCGGCCGGCGGCAAACCAGACTTTGTCGTCGTGAACCAGGACGCTGCCGGGAACCGGCCAGGGCGATTCAATCTGATTGTGGGCAATGACGCGGCGTTCCTGCGGAGCGGCGTCGAACCGCCAGGCCAACGCGCCGTCGGATGCCCGAAGGCAATAGACGCGCCCGTCGGCCGACCCGAAGAGGACGCGGCCTTTGTCAATGGTGGGCGGCGAATCCACGCGGCCGCCGGCTGTGTATTGCCAAAGCCTTTTTCCGCTTTGGGCATCGAGGGCGTGGACGGTGTGCCGGTCCACATCGGCGACGAGAACCTTTCCATCCGCAACAACTACGCCGCTCAGCCGTGCACCGACCTGAGACTGCCAGATCGGTTTCGGTTCAGCGGCAACGGATGCCGCGGTGGCGCCGCTGCGGCGCGAATCGCCCCGGTAGGTCGGCCATTCAGATCCATTGCGGATTGCTGATTGAAAATTGTGGATTGAATCGTAGGCGGGGCCGATCTGGAGACGTTCGTCGGCCTGTTTTCCCGGCGCAGCGAGGTCGGTTGACTTATCGCCAGTCTCGGGCGCGAGGGCAAAAAACCCGCTTAACTTGGCCTCGATATAGCACCAGCAGGGATGCGGGGCCACATACAGCAGGCCGTTGCACGGCAGGTTGCCCAACAGACAGCCGCTTCGCACCCAGTGGTTGAGAGAGTTTTCTCCGCTAGCCAAGTCCACAAACTCGACCCCGCGGCGCGAGGACATCAAAAACTGCACCGTGCTTCGGTTGCGGTAGCAGCGGTGATGATGCTCCACATCGAAAATCTCTCGGGTGGAAAATCGTTGTCGGACTTGCCCTGTCTTCAGATCTATGCCTTGAATCGCATAATCTACCACGGATGTGTTGCCGGCGCGCACGCCGCCGGCCGGCGCCGACGCGAACTCAGCGGGCGCATCCTCGTGAGTCCATACCAAACCATTGGCAACAAACACATCCGGCGGCGTGCAATGGCCCCACCCGCCATAGTGGCGCTTCCACATGGCCCGGCCGGTCTTGGCATCGAATGCATAGAGCGTCCCCGGCATAGTGTGATACGTGTGGGGAGCATTGGGCTCCGGTTGCGCGACTAGGACAACCCCGCCGTGATACACCATGACGGCAAGGCGATACTCATAGACAGCCCCGAAACCCAGTTTCCGCACCGCGTGTTCAGGCAGGGACGGCCGCTCGATCCGCCAAAGCCGATCGCCCGAGTCCAGCGAAAGGCTCTCGATCGTATCTTCGGTGAGCAGGAACACCTGCCCGTCGCCTGCGGCAAGCTCCAGGCGGCCATAAGGATCCTTGCCCTGTGTTGATGAAAAACCCGTAAACCCGCTCTTCTTCCAAAGTATCCTGCCCGTTTCCGGATCGAGCGCGCAGACGTGCTTGGCGGTGGTGTATTCCTTGCCTTCGCGCGGCTCATTGAGTGCAACGACCAGCTTGCCCTCGGTATAAAGTATTTCGTCCGCGTTGACCGTCTCGAAATACGTCCGCCGCTCGGCCCCGGTCCGCGCATCGAGGGCGGTAACCGGCGCATAGGCCCCGAGCGTCACATAGACCGTATCGCCGACAGCCACGAACCGCTTGGCGAGATGCGGCGGCATGGTGAACCGGCCCACTCCTTGATTGCCGGCGGTGCCGCTGAAAAAATCCGAACCCCAGTTAGGAATCGGCCGTTTCCACAAGAGCACGCCATTGAAGGCGTCGCGCGCCACGAGCATCCATTTGTCGGGAACCGTCCCGTCCACCCCCGTTAGTGTTTCATCGCAAATATAAAAGAGCCGTCCGCGCGCAGACACCATAGCGCTAACGCTGGGGGTCCAGCCGTGGCTGCGCGCCCAAACAGGTCCGGCCGTCCATTGCAAATGCCTGGGCGGCCCAACCACCTTGTCCGCCGCCACCGGGTTGCCGCCCGCGTCGTGCAAATTGTGCGTCCACTCGTCTATGTCTTTCGGCCATGGCTTGACCCTTTTTGTCCATGCACCGTCGCTGCCGCGAATACAAACGACTCCCAGAGGTGCAAGGACGCGCAGGACCTCGTCCATCGGTACGCTGCCGAGGTTTTCAGCGACAAGCAAATTGACCATGTTGTCCGCATACGGCAACCGATGGCCCGACCAAAGTTCCACCGAGACCCGTCCATAGAGCCCTTGCGACTGGATGTACTTCCGGGCCGCAGCGACGTTTTCTGCATCGGCATCCAGGCCGTGAACCACGTATTGGTCGTTTGCACAGAGCGCGGCGGTGAGCCTGCCGTCGCCGCAGCCCAGATGAACAATCAAGCCGCCCGTAATCCCGCCGGCATTGAGAATTTCCAGCGCGGACTGGCGCGGGACAGGAGCCGCGAAGAACACAACAGCGGGAAGAATGAGCGCGCTATATCGCAACCAGAACCAGCCACCGGCGGCAAATCGTTTTCGCTGACCCGAAGCTGTCTGTTCCATCGCCCTACCTCTTTCCATGTTTTTTCGCCCAACACCAAACCGCGCTATATGGCGGAACGATGCTTTTACCGAAATGGGCGTCCCGCTGGCCGCCTGTTCACGTTCCTCCCATAAATTCACCGCATCGAACATGCAAGATGTTTGATGCATGCAAGTAAAATTCTTGAAAAAGCTGGACCCGTAGCGGTCCACCCTCTAATTGCTCCAGAGGGGAGTAGCTAAAATTTGTTGCGAATTGGCCTGTTGACGGAATAGACAAACCTTGCAAAAGTAGCCGAATGAGGAGGACTACAATGTTTATCAGAGCAGACAATCCCCGACTTTGGAGGGCCTTCCGGCTCTTGGCCGTAGCCGTGATGCTGCTTGGCGCGGCCGGATTTGACAGCGCACATGCGGCCGTCGGTAAAGCCCGGCCGAAAAAAACGGCAGACCGGCTTCCCGTGCGCGGCATCCACCTCAGGGCGCCGGCCAAAACCGATTTGCAAACTGCGCTGGACTTCATCCGCGACGTGTTGCCCAAGGAGGGTGTCAACACGCTCATCCTCGAGTTCAACTATGAGTTCGACTATCAGTCGCGGCCGGAGTTCGCCAATCCCAGGGCGCTCAACAAGGCCGACGTGGAACAACTCGCCGCCGCCTGCCGCGCCCGCAACATCGAACTCATCCCCCAGATCAATTGTCTTGGCCACCAGTCATCCTCCAGGACCACCGGCAAGTTGCTCCGGCTCCATCCGGAGTTCGACGAAACGCCGGGGAAATATCCCGAAAACAAGGACATCTATTGCCGCAGCTATTGTCCGTTGCATCCCGACGTTCACGAAGTCCTCTTCGACTTGATGGACGAACTGGCAGCAGCCTGCAATGCGAAATCCTTTCACGTTGGCATGGACGAAGTTTTCATCTTGGCCGACCCCGACTGTCCGCGCTGCAAGGGCAGGAATCCGGCGGACCTGTTCGCGGGCGAGGTCGAACGTCTCCGCGATCACCTGCGCTCGCGCGGCTGCCGCATGTGGATGTGGGGCGACCGATTTCTTGATGCCAAAACAACGGGTCTTGGTCGCTGGGAAGCCGCCGACAACGGAACAGCGCCGGCCGTTGACCGCGTGCCCAAAGACATTGTGATCTGCGACTGGCACTACGAAAAAGCTCCCGATACCCCGCGCTACTTTGCCGAAAAAGGATTCGACGTGGTGGCCTGCCCGTGGCGAAAGTCCAACGTGGCGCTCGATCAACTCGCCCACATTCGGGCCATCCGCGGCGGCGCGGACAAGGCCGTTGCCTCGCGTGCTCTTGGCATGGTGCAAACGACCTGGTGCGGCTTTGGCGCCTTTGTTCAGGCGTATCAGGCGCAGACAGGCAGTCCAACACCCGTCAAAAACAACGCGGCCGAGGCCGCGCAATGCTTCCGCACATTGTTCGCAGCGATTCGGCAACCGAACCCAAAATGAAGTGCTAGTCCGTTTGGCGGGCAAGATGCAGAAGCGCGGTCACAAGGCCGGCGGCCACAACCATCATGGCGAGAAACAACGCAAACGGTCCCCATTGCGGATGAATAGCGAGTTCGCCTAACTGAAAATGGGGGGCGAGCGCCGCCCGCCGGATTCCATCGCGGGCGAACCCAATCATGATCAGTCCGAGCACGTAAACCGCCATAGGCAGAATCAATGTCGAAAGAGTCGGCGACCTGCGCGCCTTGACGAATAGCAGGAGAGAGCCGGCCAGACAGCCAATGGCCAGCACAGAAAACAGAGACACCCAGCGGAAGTCGAAAACGGCTTTCCGCTGTTCGGACGGCAGAAAGATAACCAGCAATATTCCCGCGGCGATCTGCAACCCCATGCACATCGGCGCCGCACGCAGCCCAATCTCCACCGCCGCACGGTCCGCTTGTTCGTCGTAAGCGAGACCTGTTTTCCCCAAAAGCATAACAAACATGGCTCCTAAAGCGGCAAACCCCAACAGGGCGAATAACACACGCCCGACCATTCCTCCACCGTGGTAAAAACCCGCCCCGTGCAACCGCCACACCGACTCCCACGCCGACGGCGTTTGAAAAAGCGTCATATTGCCCGACAAAATCATGGCCAGCACCAACAGTATCCCGGCAAGAATCGCAGGCAAAAACGGCCCCAACACTTTCCCGGCGGCCAGACGAACCTTCGCCACATAGAAAAGATATGTCGTCCCAATCACGAGCGGAATGATCAGCAGCCACCACAGCGCCATCATCACGTTGGCGGAGTAAAAGAAATGCCCATAGACCACCTGCACAAACAGCAGCGGTGCAACACCCAGGGTCACGCCCATGGAAAGCATGAACGGCAAAAAACCAAGGATCGCCTGATTCAGCCGTGCCCGCGCCGCATCGCCGCGGCCCGTCACGGCATTATGCAAAACAATCAGCGTCCCGCCGAACACCGCTCCGACAAACACCCAATGCAGCGCCAGCGTGGCGTTCAGCAGCACCAAAAGCAAAAGCGGATGCGCGGGCAATCCCAGCATGTCCGGCGCGGGTATGAGTTGCGAATTCATCACTTCCCCCTGCGAGTCAGCGTGGCCATATATGCAGCCAATGCATCTTTTTCTGCGTCTGTCCCCGGAAAGGGCGGCATCATCGGCCGCTGCTCATGCATCGTGTCTAGATACGAACGCAGGGTTTCCCGTGTCCAGCCCCCGATCAGCGGCTGAACCGCGTTGTATCCCGCATAAACCTGGTGGCACGCTAAGCAAGCCGCTTTGAACACCGCATACCCCTTTTCCTCCGGGGTCAGTTCCGCAATGGTCCTCCCCAAAGGCAAAACCCACGACGCCGCCGACAGAACTCCCTTTTCGCGCAGCACAGCAAGGCTCGCCCGTTTGTCCAGTGCCTGTCCTTTTTCGGTTGTTACTCCCGTTGAATACATAAACCCCTCGATGACATAGGGCTTGCGGGCTCCCTCGCGCACAAACTCGAAGCAGGCGTACCCGACAAACGCAAAGAAGATCAGGAGCGAAGCCCCCAGAACCGACGGATTCCATTCGCGCCGCACCATCGCCAGTATGGTTCCCAATGCCAGCAGGCTGAAGCACGCCATCCCCATCGCAAAAAACAGGGTCATCGCAATGGCGCCGCCCTGAATAAACTGCTGGGACCGTTCGGGAATGACCGAAAACGCCCACGGCAGCAGCACCAAACATGCCAGCGCCGGGAGCATCATCCTGTAGGCCAGCCGCGTCATTTTCTCGCGTACCGCCGCAGGCACCGTTCGCATCAGCGCCATCAGCAGGAGCGCAACAGCACCGGCTAGCGCCAAAGACACGAAAAAACGCATCAGCGTTGTCGGCCAAAAGGACGGATTGAAAAACGCTTTCCAAAAACCATACGGGGCGAGAGGTTCCCAACTCCCCGGAGTCAGCATGAACGATAGAATGCCATTGATGAGAACGAGCGTGACCGTCGAGGATACAGCCAGAATCCACCCAATGGCATTGTGCGCAGACGGCCGGATCCGGTCCCACGTATAAACATATAGATAAATCGCCACAATATCCACGATGAACATGGTCCATTCGGCAGCCCAGCCCCACACAAACAAGTGGATCATGCTCGAGATCGCTCGCGGACTTGCCACCGACGTGGCAAACCAGATTCCCACGCCCGTCATCGCGCCGAGCACATAAGGGACAAGCAATACCGTGAACGCGTAGGTTTTTAAAAACGCCCGCGTCTCACTGTCGCCCTCGCGGTTCGCGCGCCGCTCGGCCAGCGCCAGCAGAAAACTTGCGCCCACGGAAAACTGCGCGATAAATACGTGCGGGATCGCAATCGCCGCAATCAGCAAACTTCCGCCGAAAAACGGCAAATCGAAAATAGGATACTCCACCTTTCCTCTCCTCGCTCCGTCCGTTTGGGAAAAATCTTTTCCCAAGACTCGAAGCGACCATCTATGCCGAAACCGCGACTGTCAAGCTTGGAAAATCAGCCGAGGCCACCCCAAGTGCATCTCCCTAAAGGGGTTGTTGGAGTTGTGCGCTTAGGGAAGAGCGCAAACGACTGTGTGTGATGTTCGATTGTGTATCATGTCCAATTATTCATGACACTGGCCTTCCTGGCGCGAGGTGCGGCTCGCCCGTTTGCGAATCTTTGGACTGCGGCAGCCATGCTGCCGCTTTGCTGTAATCACAGAGCAGTTCGGCCAAACGTTGCCGCCAGCACCAGCAACCCGAGCAAAGCGGTAGCATGGCTACCGCAGTCCAAAAGAAAAACGTTCTCTTCAGCCTTTCAGGCCCTTGATCCTTCACATCGCCTTTTAAAGACGATGCGAAGGATCAAGAACGATTCATCCCCCGGCAAATTCTCAGTTGCAGGCGCACGGACCGTTTCTCTACATCTCGCAATGGCAACTGCAACGCAATCGGCAAGTAGGAGGTTGGGACTGTGAATCTTTCGGAATGGAAAACACAACTGGGCGGCGGAAAACTTTCCCGCGCTATGACCTCCCTTTACGGCAACGCGATGGCGGCACAACATGCCGCCGCGCGATACAATCAACTGCTCGACATGTTCGTCCGGCGGTTCGGTTCTGCTGCCGGCGCCTGCGCCGCGCTGTTCAGCGCCCCGGGACGTGTCGAGGTCGGCGGCAATCACACCGATCACAACCACGGTCGTGTGCTGGCGGCAGCAATCAATCTCGATACCATCGCCGTCGCCGAGCCGGTCGCCGAACCCCGCGTCACCATTTGGTCGGAAGGCTACGAGGCACCCTTTGTAGTGGACGCGGACGAGGGGGCGCCGCGGCGCGACGAGCAGGGCACATCGCAGTCGCTCATTCGCGGCGTGGCGGCGTGGCTCAGCGCCAATGGCCATCGCGTCGGCGGTTTTCGCGCCTGCGTAGCCAGCCAGGTGGCCGTCGGGTCGGGTCTCAGTTCATCAGCGGCCTTCGAGGTGCTGGTGGGAACGATCTTCAACCACTTTTACAACGACGGCCGAGTCGCGCCGTCGGCGATTGCCATTGCCGGCCGTCATGCCGAAAATCATTTTTTCGGCAAACCGTCGGGGCTCATGGATCAAATGACCAGCGCCGTCGGCGGCTTTGTCACCATTGATTTTGCCGACCCTGCCCGCCCGCAGGTCCGCCAGGTCAACTGCGACCTGTCGGCTTCCGGACTGGCGCTGGTCGTAACCAACACCGGCGGCAGCCATGCCGATCTCACCCCCCACTACGCGGCCATTCCCAATGAAATGAAAGCGGTCGCACGAGCCATGGGCGCCGAGACCCTTCGCGATGTTTCGACGGATGCATTTCACGCTCGGATCGGCGACCTGCGTACAGCCGTGGGCGACCGCGCTCTCCTTCGCGCGCTCCACTTCTTTGGCGACAACGCACGTGTGGTCGAGCAGGTGACCGCGCTCGAAGCGGGCGACCTGCCGCGATTCCTTGCACTGCTCATCGAGTCGGGCCGAAGTTCCTGGATGCACCTTCAAAACTGCTACGTACCCGGAGCAGCGGACCAAGGGCTGGCGTTGGCCCTTGCGCTGAGCGAGGAAATCTTGCGCGGCCGCGGGGCCTGGCGCGTTCACGGCGGCGGCTTTGCAGGAACCATTCTGGCGTTTGTTCCCGAATCTCTCCTCCACCGCTACACGGCGTGCATGGACGGGGTGTTCGGCGCTGGCGCAGCCCAAATACTCCACGTGCGTTCAGTCGGCGCAACTGTGTTGCAGCCGTGAGCCGGAAAGGCGGCGCCATGCGCTACGCCATTCTTGCCGCATCGGTCCTGATACAACTATGTCTGGGCGCGACTTATTCATGGTCCATTTTTGTCAACGAATTGAGATCGCGCGGCGGCATCGGACAGGGGTGGGTGCAACTGCCCTTTACCGCTTTCTATATCGTTTTTCCGGCGGCCGCCATCTTTGCCGGCGGGTTGATTCAGCGGTTCGGCCCCCGGCGCTGCGCCATGGCCGGCGGACTCCTCTTTGGCGGCGGCTGGATTCTGGCCGGCCTTTTCGGCCCCATGCATTTCGCATTCACCGTCCTCGGCATCGGCCTGCTCGGCGGTGCCGGCGTGGGACTGGCCTATCTGGTTCCGATTACGACCTGTGTGCTGTGGTTCCCGCGCCAAAAAGGACTGGTCACAGGAATCGCCGTAGCCGGTTTCGGCGGCGGCGCAGCACTGGTGGCGGCCTTCGCTGGCCATTGGATCGAGGCGTCCGCCTGGTCTCCATTCGATTGCTTTCGACTGTTTGGAGTG
>JADFCW010000320.1 GCA_017161705.1 Candidatus Sumerlaeota bacterium
AGCAAGCCATCCTTGTTCAGGTCCACGATGGCCAGACCGTTCATGCCTTCCTGGATGCTGGTGAACCCGGGTACAACGATACTCTCGAACAACTGGCGGCGCCCGGCCGCGTCGCGCGCTGGATCACCGTCGGGCATCTGTTTCAGCGGCGGCTCGCCAGGCCGTTGCTCGGCAATTTCCTCCGCGTGCGGTGTCGGCTTGATGTCGCCGTATTGCGCCCTGATCCGTTCGAGCGGGTTTTGACGCTGCGCTGCCGATTGTTCCGATGCAGCAGGCTGCGCCGTCCGCCGCGTGGCGAAATACGCCTGAACCTCTTCGATGGTCAGAAACCCGTCCTGGTTTTTGTCGGCCGCCTTAAAGAAGGGCAGCGAACCGCCTTCCTCCCCGCTGACCTTGCCGTCGCCGTTTCGGTCGAGCTGCTTGAAACGTTCGGCGATGCCAGCGGGCCGGGGCAATTCCTGCGCCGTGAGGGTTACACAGGTGAGAACGGCTGAGAGAGAGATGATTGCAGTGATGATTGGTTTCATGGTTTTTCCTTTCCGGTTTTCGCGAAGATGCCGGTGCGACACCGGCGCAAGCCGTGAATCGCGGGTTTGCCGGGTTCCAGTTTGTCCACCGTGTAATAGACGAAGATCTCGTTCGGGCCGCTGCTCGTCTCCGGTTCGTAACGGTAGTCTTTCTTCCCGGTCACACCGCCGTCGTCCACGCGGCGCACGATGCGTTTGTCAGGGTCTTTGTCGAGGCTGAGCAGCCAAATGGACGTGTCGGTGCGGGCATACGTCTGCGGCGTCGGCGCGGCCAGCACGGTGAAATACGAAACGCCGCCCGCGCCCCGCAAGTTCACCAGTGGTTCCATCGAACGCATGAACGGATGCGGCGAGTTGGCGGGCAGCCGGAGCGTGGCGATCTTCGTCAACAGGCCGCCACGGTTTTTCAAGTCGCGGTAGATGGCGATCTCCTTGTTGTCGATTTGGGCAGCGTAGAGCACCTCACCGTCGTACTCCGGCGCGAAGAAGCCTCACACCTCGTCCTTCTTGCCGCCGTCGTCGGTGAGGATGGCGCTCTGGGCGGTGGCGGTATCGTAGCTGGCGATCTCGATCTTGTCCATCTTCACGAGGCGCGGGTAGATGATGCGCGTGGTGCCGTGCAGCCAGCGTGGCGCGGAGCTGCCCACCCAGTAATACGGCAGGTCGAAGGTCTTGTCCGGCTTTGCCGTGTCACACAACCGCACGAAATAGTCCGCGTATGCGCGTCCGCCATGCGCGTATGCCAGCCACGCGCTGGCGTTGGCAGCCCAGAGGGAACCGAACGGGCTGAAGTTGCGTTGCGGGCCGCTGGTCAACACCCGCACCGGTTCCGCAGACTTCGCGCCGACGCGGGCCATCGCGAGTTGCGGCACGCCTTGTGTGTCGAGCAGGGTGTAAGCGACCGCTGCGCCTTGCCGGTCCAGGCACCATTCGGGACCGTTCTGCGAGTATTGAAACGGCGCCCAATTCTCGCCGACCAAGATGTCCTGACCCGTCTTCGAGCGTGTCAATCCTGTCATCGGATCGAGTTCCGCCACCCAGACACGGCGGCGCTGATCCACGAAGGTCATGCGTGCGCCGCCCGGCAGAAATTCCGGGTCGTTGTAGCTGACGCCCGGATCGCCGACCGGCAGGTCCTCCGGCTGGAAACCATCCGGCGACGGGAACGGCGGCGTTTTGTCGTTCTCGATGGCGTCACGGGTCAACGCGCTCTTGGGAATGGGCGAGGAGTTCTTCGGTTTGTAGAACGTGCCGATTTCCTGCGGCGTCAGGATGCCGTCCTTGTCCGCGTCCATCTCGGCGAAGTTGGTCAGCGAGCGTCCTTCCTCGCGCGACAACTTCCCGTCGCCGTTCTTGTCGAGCTTCTGAAACATCTCCATCAGCCGCGACCCGGCCTTCGGCTCGGTCGTGGTTTGTGCAGCAGCAATCGCGGCAACGACAAGCATGAACACGGCGCAGATGCTTGTTTTCATGGCGATCTCTTTCTGTATGTGGAAGTGTTGGGTTTGAGTTCCTTACAACGGCGAAGCAGATCGGCAGCCCACGGGCGCGAGCGGTGTTTGTGTTCAAGCCAGTCGGTGAGCGCTGCGGCACAATCGCGGCGATGTTCAGCCGGGCCTGTGGCGGCTCTGGCGAGAATGCGTTCCGCCCACGCTCGAACGAGCGCGTCTTCCGTCGCCGGTTCAATCGGCGGCACAACAACGTCAAGGCGGCAACGCGGGCCGCGGTTCTGCGCGAAGTCTATCGGCTCCACCTCAAAGCGGTAGGTCTGGCCCGGTTTCAGATAGCGGGCGGTGAAGCTGTTTTGTTTGACCTCGCCGACTTGGGCGCGAAACACAGCGGCATCGGCTTCGCCCAAGCCAAGCTCGCGTTGCGCATTGTGAGCGCGCACCGCGGCCGTCTGCCCGCAACTCTGCGAGCAGATGCCCAACACGGCAGCGATGATAAATGCGACTCTCATGGCTTGCGCTCGTTCGAGGCTGGCAGCGTTCCTTTGTAAATCCATGCGGTGTAGCCGAATTCCTCCGCCGAGGTGGCGAGGCCGGAATCGAAGCCGCCGAAATACAACACACGTCCTCGGTCCTGCGGAAAAGGCGAGACACAAATCGTGCGCACGCCTTTGTTTGGCACTGCATCATCCGGAGTCCAGACCCGGCCGTGGACGTAGCTGCCATCGGCGTGGCGGACAAGATACCAAGCGGAGTTGCCCTGCTCGGTGTCCGCGCCGTCCGGATGCGCAACCCAGAGTCCCACGAGGTCGAGCCGCTCGCCAGGGTCGGGATGAATCACAGGCAGGAAGCCATTGGCGGCGAGCTGATGCACTTGAGCGCGGGGCGATCCGAACGCGCGCCGGAAATACTCCTTGGTGTCGAACTCAACGCGCACTCCGCCTTCGCTCGCGGCCCCCACGCGGAGGATATGTCCGTTGAAGGTCCTGCCGCCGAGCAGCATCTCGCGCCCGCGATGGGAGGGATCGGGCACCGCGCTGAGACCGCGCATCTGGCGGTCCTGCTTGTGGCCGATGCGCGTCTCGGCGGTCGCGCCTTCGTGTTCCCATTCGGCGAAATGCTCCCAGCGCGGCTGCGGCCCGTCTCTACGGCGGAACACACCACCACTGCCGGGCTTCTGCGGGTCCATCTCCAGAGAAGCATAGAGTTCGCCATTGGCCTCGGCCAGCGACGGAATGCGCTGCACGGGCATCGAGTCCGGGCGGCGATACTCCGGTTCCTTTTCCCACACCACGCCGCCAGACGCTTCGGCGGAATAGGCGCCGCGAAAGATGAGGCCCTCCGTGGCGGCGGCGAAGACATGATGCACGCCGGTGATGCCGTCCACGTGATCCATCAGGGCGCGGATTTCGGTTCCCCACGCGGAACTGACGCTGCCAAGCATCATCCTAGTCCAACGGCCAGTCGCGTCATCACGCGACCAGACGCCGATTCCCTTTGACGGCAGGCCGGTAGTCGTGGCCAGCAACAAGGTTACCGGCTTCGCCAACTTGCGCCCCGCGCGATCCGTCGTGAACGTCACCGAGCGCAGGCACTCCGCGCGGCCGTATTCGGGGCCGAACGCGTGGTCCACCTGCCAGGGCGCATCGTGCGAGTTCTTCACCAGCACCTGTGGTCCGGTTGTCTTGCCCTCCTTCCAGCCTTTTTGCTTCCACGTGCTGACGCTGGCGTAGAGCCGGCCCTTATGCGCAACGATGTAGTTGCACTCGACCCCGCCCATAAGCTTGCCGTTCGCGTCCTTCGTGCCGGGGAAATAGTCCTTCGTGAACTGGAGCGCGGTGAGCGCCGTGCTCTTGCTCGTCGGAGCGGGGCCGGTGGCGGCGTTACTGGTCGGCACCGATGCTGCCGCAGCCGGTCCGGGACTGCCTCCGAGAAACGCAAACACGCGATCCGAGATTCGATGATCTGCCGAGCCGAATTCGGTCGCGATTTGCACGTGGGACAGCGCCGGCAGGGCGACGATTTCGGTCCTGACCCCTGCGGCCGTCAGCGCAGCGGCAAAGGCTTCCGCATCCGTCTTGCGGCGAGGACTGCTGTGCGGCTGGTAGCCCCCGCTGTAAACCAGGATGGCGGGCGGGATGCCTTTGCCCGGCGCGACGTGCGACAATGGGAAGGCCTTGCGCCACATGGCCGCATCCTGTGTGAACGGTGCGTGATAGAGCTGCGGGATGTGGCCATCCTTGTCCACCAGCAGCTTGAGATCGTAATCTCCATCGAGGGAGACGAGTCCCTTGAGCGCGGAAAGCTCCATGCCCGCCCCGGAGATAACGCTCATCCGTGGCGACCAGCCTCGCCAGATGAGCGCCAGCCGAGTGGCCCATAAGGTAGAGCTTGTCCGCCGCGCCGCCATAGTCCGCCACGTGCTTCCGCGTCCACGCGACGGCTGCGGCGATGTCCTGCGCCTGCGCTTCAAAGTTCACCGCCGGTGCAAGACGGTAGTTCACTGAAACCAGCATGAACCCCTTGCTGGCGCACACCGCTGAAAGCGTTCCGATTGATTTCTTGTCGCCGCTCACCCAGGAGCCGCCATGCACGAAGATCATCACCGGCGCGTCGTTCGCATCCTTCGGCGCATACACGTCGAGCGATTGCGCCTTCGCCTCCACGCCATTCATCGTGGCGTAGCGAACATCCAGTTTCCGGACGAGTTCCGTCGCGGGCGACGGCAGAGTGGTCGGTTGCGTGGTTGCTTGTGATCGCCGTTGCGTTATGCCCGCCTGCGCCTCTTCGAGAGTGACCACGCCGTCCTTGTTCGCGTCCCACTGATCGAACATCGGCATCTGCCCCGCCTCCTCGCGCGTGATCTTGCCGTCGCCGTTGCGGTCGAGTTGTTTGAACCGCTCCTCGAGTCCGACGCCGGCAGTGGGGCGTGACGATTCCTGCGCCAAGAGAGTGAGGCCGGCGAGGATGGCTGCGAGGCTGATGATGGAATTTATCGTTTTCATGTTTCGCCTGATGATCGTGGCAAAGGATGCAACTTTGATTTTGATGGTCATTCTTTGCCTTCCGATTTCTGCGTATGGACGGCGTTGTCCAGCTT
>JADFCW010000321.1 GCA_017161705.1 Candidatus Sumerlaeota bacterium
AAAGCCGCCTGTATCCGCCCGCGGCACTGCGGACGACCGACGGCATGGCCGGCGCAGTCGGCGTTACGGTTCAAAAATGCCGGTTCTGTCTTCCGGGCGACCCGAGCGCCGGCCATCAGCAAAGCGGCTGTTGCCCGCAGTGCCAGGTGGCAACGACCGGCACGGTAACGGTCGCCGCGGCGGGCAGCGCCGCGACCGACTGGCAGGAAAGTCTCTTGACGCCTTATTGTCAGGTATGTCCGGCCTTCCAGCTGCTTCCTCTGGCGCAAGGCAACACGGCCAACTTTTTGGCGATCAACCACAGCAATCCGGCCGGATGGGCAATGGGAATTCTGGCAATCGCAGCCTTGGCCGCACTGGTTGCGGGAACGCCGATCACCCGGCGGTTTTGGTGCCGGCTGTGTGCGATGGGGATTTTGCTGCGATTGCTGCAAGTCAACCGCTGGTCGCTTCTGGCACTGAGGAAAGACGTGCGCCGATGCACGTATTGCGGGGCGTGCGAGCGGGCGTGCCCGGTGGATATTGTCGAGGTCTTCAAGAGACGGGAGGGGGAAAAAATTCGACTTCCAGCTTGCCACTTATGTTTGAAATGCGTCGAGGCTTGTGGTGAAAATAATGTCTTAGAGGCGCGCTGGGGCGGGGCGCCGATTTTTTGTAGTCGGTTCGATTATGTGTTTGAAAAACAAATTGGAAGTAGTGGTGCCCATATACAAACCCGAGGCAATTAGTTTGGGTCATAACGGCGACCAGGATTTCGCCGATTATTGATGGAAACGTATCAGGGCAGAGGAAAGGAGTCTCGCAGTATGAAACGGGCAGTAAAGATCACGGCTCTCGGTATGGCATTGTGCGTATGGGGAATTGGGGTCTCGCAAGCCGCCGAGGCAAGTGCGGCGCCGTCGCGCGGCCGGACGGCGCTGATCGCCAACGTCATTCCCCACGTCGAGGTCTACAGCGATCCATATCGGCGGTATTTCTCGGGGCACTGGTGCGATTGCTGGCGAAAGGCCAACATCTGGCCGGTTGACGAAAAAGCCATGTTCGCCGGAATTCTGCCGCGGACCGATACGCCCATGTGGATGAAGCACAAGGTATTTGACATGCGCGGCATGACGCCCGACGAGAAACTCCTCTGCCGCGCCACCGCCGGTCTGGTCAACCGAGTCAAGGCCATGTGGTATTGTCAGGAAGAGAATGACTTTTGGCGCCAGGGCGCCCGCCAGTTTTTCAAGGATGGCATCCTCGGGCCGGCGCTATTCGGCACGTGGTCGGACAAGAAAGGCGGCGGGGGACAACAGGTCGGTTTTACGTGCCCGCGCACAGGGCCCAACAACTTCATGGTCGGCATCAAGCGGTTTATTGACGAGCTCGATCCGCCCTCCATTGACGGCTGCATCCTTTACGATCCGGCCCTGCTCGATCCGGAGGCCCGGCCCAAACAGCCGCGCGACATGCTCAACGTGATCCGCACGATGTGCGCGATCGAGCGCGCCCTGCCCCTGACGCCGCGTCTCCATCAAGACCTCAAAAACCTCCTCGGCGGCCGCGAACTACCGGTCATCAAGGACACCACCCAATGGGACGAGTTCAACATTGACAAGTTCCACGGCGACGAAAAAGCCGCCGCCTATGCGCTCTATGCCTGGGCGTTCAACAACTTCTGGAACAATCCCAAAAACCCCAAGCGCCAGTGCAACCATCATGTCCTTGCCTATATGCCGCCGCTTGACCCCGACGACCCGGACGGCGACCTGACCGACTATATCATCCAGTGGAGCATTTTCACTTTTTACAGCTACGGCGGGACCAACTTCGACGAAAAGCACATGGAGTATGTGTTGACCCAGGCGCCGATGAACATCCCGGTGCTGGGCCGCCTGACCCTGAAAACCGGTTCGGAGGGCGCCGAGGAAATGGTCCGCGTTCTTCGCCTGTTCAGCCGCTTTGGCAAATACTTTGTGGACGCGCAGCAAGCCGGTAATTTGAGCATCCATTCGGGGGCGCGCGATAAAGAACGCGCTGCGCTCCAGCAGCCGCCCGCTCCGCCTGTTGCCCTCGATGCGGCCAAGCACTATGTGGCCTTCTGCCTGACGGCCGGCAACTCGATCGGACACTTCCTGTCCTCGCGCGCGCGCCATTGGGACTTCGCCTCGCGCGGCTCTGTTCCTGTGGGCTGGAGCGTTCCTCTGGCCGCCGCCGATGTCCTGCCTAACATTGTTAAATTCTACTACCAGCAGGCCAAACCCACCGATTGCTTTGTTGCCGACCTGGGCGGACTGGGCATGGCCTATCCGACGGTTTGGGGCAAAGGTTCAAATCAGCGCGAACAGTTGCTGACCGGCTATTTGCAGAAATCCAAAGAATACTTGGATTATCTCGCTCTCTCGACTCTTTGGGCAGCCTGGCTTGACCCGGCCAGTCTGGAAGCGCTGACCAAGAACGTCGCCGGACTTCAGGGCGTCTTCTACGGAACGAGCGGGGCGCACGGCCGTCTCGAACGCGCCAGCTTCCTGGCGGCCGACCGGCTGCCCGTCGTTTTTGCTTACACGGATCTGATTCAGAGTGCAGCCGACCTGGAAAAACTTCCCACCACTCTGGCTCAGGCCAAAGAACGGTTTATCTTTGTTCCGGTTGATGAGCGGGCGTTCGCGGCCGATAGCGACGTGGTGGGAATGATCGCGGCGACGGCTCAAAAACTCGGCGACCGCTTTGTCGTGGTTCGCCCCGATCAATTGACCGCGCTGTTCTCCGAGGCCGTCAAGATCGGCCAGGTTCCCGCAGAACCGCCCAAACTTGCCTCGGGCGCAGATCTACCCACCGCGCCCGTCCAGCGCGTGGCCGACGATGCCATTCGCGTGGACGGCAATCCCTCTGAATGGAGCCAGATAGCCGCGCACCGCGTGTATGTCACGCGCGACGGCAAGACCGTGCCGGACACGGCAAAACCGGCGGATGCTGACATTGCCGCCGAGGTCGCAACAGCCGTGGACAGCCGTTTCCTGTATGTGCTGGCCAAAGTCCGCGACAAGGAGATCATCGTGGATGATGTCAATCTTGCGGCCGGCGACCATGTCGAACTGTCGCTCGATTTGCGGCGCGATCCGTTCCGCGACGCTGAAATGACCGAGGGTTTCTATCGGCTGGCCCTGGTTCCAGCCGCCGGACTAGTCAAGAATCCGGCGCTGGTCCTGCGCTATCCGACCTACGACGTTGGGCTGGCCAGTTTGAACAAGCACGGCATTCAGGAGTCGTTGAGCAGCCGCGCGACCGCCGAGGGCTACCTGATCGAAGCGGCCATTCCGTTGGTCAACTTTGCGGGTGTTGATTGGAAAACGGCCAGCGAGGTGGCGATGGGTTTTGCCGTGCGCAATCTCGACAGCCGATCGGCACCAGCAGGTGCGGGCACGGTTGCGGCAGCTTCCGCGAGCCGTTGAACCACGGTCTGGATTGTATCGGGAATCGGGCCTATAGGTGAGATGCGGCCTATGGGCCCGTTTGTCATCAGGCAGGCGGACGATAGCTTGTTGCCGAGTGACTACGTTGCGCAGATGATCGGCTCGCTCGAGCGGCCAGCGCGTCTGGAAAAGGCGCGGCAGCAAGGCCGAAAGACCGTGGCGCTCCTGGGCGCAGCCATGCCCGAGGAAATCTTCTGGGCGTGCGGGGCGATGCCCATTTTGCTGAGTCGCACACTCGCCGCGATGCCCGCGGACCCGCCTCTGCCGCGCGACGCCTGCCCCCTTGCCCAAACGGCCGTTCGCCTTTTGCGCAACCACTGGCTGCCGGCTGGTCTTTTGGATGCCGTGGTTGCTGTCAGCGCATGCGATTGGACGGCGCGAATCGGAGAAATATGCAGAGCCTGGCCGGTCAACATCGCGCGCGCGTCCGCCATGAGCAAGCACGCATCCAGTCGGCAGATACTGGGCAGCCTCGAGGCTATGCTCGGCCAGTTGGAATTGCTGACCGATCAGCCGCTGACTCGCCGCGCGTGGGCCGCCGCGCGCGAACACCAGTCGTCCCTCGCCGCTCTCTGTCGCCGTCTCGATCAGTTGCGAGCCGTCTCGCCTCCGCCGCTTTCAGCAAGCGACTATTACCAACTCCTTGGCGCGTTGGACTTCGCCGACCCGGATCAATGGATGGCCGACGTCCAGACCCGAATCTCCAAGCTGCAAAGCGAGGCCGAACCCGCCCCGTCCAAAATCCAAAATTCAAAATCCAAAACAGTCTCCCCCCGTATCCTGCTCGCGGGTTGCCCGTGGGGATTTCCTGACAGTTCGCTGATCGAGCAAATCGAGCAGGCGGGATTTCAGATCGTCGGCGAGGCATGGGGCGCTCACGCCCGCCGCGCCGGGGAACCAGAACAACTTCCGAACAGCCGGCGCGAGGTTCTACAATGGATTGCCATGCAATTGGCAACCGCATCGGCCCGCCCTTCGGTTTCAGACCTGATTGCCTGCATGGCCGAGCGCGGCGCGTCGGGCATTGTCCGCATCCACTACTATGGCTGTGCGGTGGAAGCAATGAAACACCTGTCTGCACAGCCGGAACTGGCTGCGCGCGGCGTGCGGACGCTGGTCCTTGAAATAGAGCGGCTGCCGGTTGCTGCCGAAGTATGGCGCACGCGGCTCGAAGCCTTCCGGGAGCAGCTGGACCGGGAATCTGTGGAAGGCCGGAATATCGCGTAGTTCTTCAAATCTTTCACGACCGGATAAGTTCAACTTCCGGGCTGTGTCTCTTTTTTTTAGAATCTTTCCTGGATAGATCTAGCCAAAGTACGCGCATCTTTATAAAGCATCCCATGTTTGGTTATGGCTACAGGGCACGTTCGGGGCGTCGAAACTTGCTTGCGAAAAGCGGCAGCATGGCTGCCGCAGTCCAAAGTAAAAGCCTGCTGCTCTGCAGAATCAGAAGTCTGCGAAGCAAAACTTTTGAACTGCAAAACTTTTGGAGTGCGGCAGCCATGCTGCCGCTTTGCCTCAGTCACAAACGCTTCAGCCAAACGTTGCCTTGG
>JADFCW010000322.1 GCA_017161705.1 Candidatus Sumerlaeota bacterium
AGGTTTGATATTCCCGCCGAGCATAATCAGAAACGCCAGGAACAGGCCAAGACCCAGCCGCCGGAAAAGATGATAGCCGAGAGACACCGAGAGCGTCAGGGCCAAAGCGACAATCATCGCCAGAGCGGTGTTGTAAGCAATGTTGGGCGGAGTAGCGGTGATCTTCGCTATGGTGGCCCAGACCAAATGGCCAAAGTAGTAGTAGTTGGGAACGAAGCCGGCCAACCAGGGGTCAAGCGGCGGGAAACGGGTTTGCCGCAGGAACGAGGACAGAAGCGCATAGTCGGCCCATTTCTCGGCACCATACCAATTGGGGTCAAACGCGATTGCAGGGATTTGGGCGCGGATCCATCCTGCGCCAAGACCTCCCAGCCAGAAAACCAGTTCGAGCACCAGGGCCGCGGGCCAGCGAAGTTTCAGAAACGTACGAATAGCCTGCCAGTCGTGTCGAAGAAGAAACAGACTGAACAGGGCGATCGCCGCAAGGACGGCAACCAAAGTGGTCCGCGTGTGGGGGATGGGCGAATGGCAAAGAATCCAGGCGACATAGGCAGGGAAAAACGCGCCGGCCAGTTTGGACAAGGCCAGACCGCGGTCGCGCAAACGCCCGGCGACTCGAAAGCAGAGGGGGAAATGCAGCCATCCGAGAAGGTCGAGCGTCAGCAGCCAGATCAGCAGGGGCGTGAACACGGGCATCATCATGGACGGGCGAGGGCGGTTAGGGCTTTTTCGATCCGGATATACAGTTCAAATTCATCCTGCGCGAAACCCGACGGGAGTTCGCCGCAGACTCTGAAAGGGCGGAAGGCTAAGATCAAGCGACTTTTGCCATTGACAGGTCACGGCGGATTGGGACTGAATGCTGTCTTGAGTATACAGGAAGGAGGAAGACAGTATGCCCTCGTTGGAAAAGGTCCTTGTTGTGGTGTGTCTGATGACGCTGCTGGCGGGCATGGCGGTTGCGTACGACGCCATGAATCCGCCGCCCCGCGCCGACTTTCGCGATCCCGATGCCGCCATGTGGCTTTCGATCGCGCATCCCGGCTTGGGGGAATGGTATAATGCAGGATGGGGCGGATGGGCCAGGCTGAACAAGAAGAAGTTCTATCTGGGTTTTATCCCCTTTTACGGCTGGCCGGGCTATCTTCAGGTGCGGTCGGCCATAGACGCCCGCCGCGGGAAAACATGGTAGCGGGTTGATATTCATAAATCCTTTAAGTGGTGATTGCCGCACATTGGTTGTTGGGCGGAGTAAATATGTTTTGTTTTGGAAGCCGCGGAAAGTGCGCAACGAGGGATGGTTACGGTTCGGAAATTCACTGGGCACAGGGGGAAAAGGACTTGCGCTTTATTGAGTTGCAAGCGGAGCGAGCTAAGTTTCACTCACGTAGAGTGTGAGGGCTGCTGACAAAGAGACACAGAGGTGAAACCATGGCCGATCAAGGCACGCGCGAGATGCGCATAAATATCTTGCTCGATCAGGCGGGTCGCGTTCATGAGGCCCTGGCGGCGCGGCAGCAGGCGCGGATGCGCTCGATGGCGTGGGGCGCAGCCACGATGCTGGTGTTGCTGGTGCTTGGGTATACGCGTTCATATCCCATAGCGGCACTGGCCCTGCCGTTTGCTGTAGTGTTTCTGATGGTCCAATATGCCTATCACACCCATTTGGTCATGTATGCCCGAACGGTTCTGTCGGAAGTGGAAGCGCGAGTGAATAGCGAGTTGGGCGAAACGCTTCTGCAATCCGAGGCGATCGAGGCCAAGGAGTCGGGGCCTTTGGGCGAGTCGCATCTTCTGGGTCTCAGTCCCAACAACATCGGCAATCTGTCGGGCTTCGTGACGCTGCACTATCTGTTTCTGGGGGTCGTTGTGTTTTTGGCCGGTATGTTTCGGTCGCAGTATATCCTGGGAGAGCCGGATTTGAGTCCGGTCAAACGTCTGGGCGAGGTGTATACGCCGGTTCTGTTCCTCTGGACGCTTATCAATGTTCTGTATGTGGTGTGGTTTTCGTGGGGCGAGCGGGAGAAGGGCTTCATTGCGGCGGTGCGCAAGCAGCTGCAGTCCAGGAGTGAATAGAAACGCGGCGGAGAGAGCGAGCCGGCTTGCGTCGAAACTTGCAGGCAGCGGACGCGCAGCCTGAAACCTGGAACCCGAAAGCCCATTGTGGAACCTCGTCATCTTTTTCGATCCATTCGCGCCATCATTCTGGACTTCGAGAGCGTGCTGGTTCCGACCGAGCGGTTGCATTTCGAGGCGCTGCGTCGGGCATTGGAGCGGTGGAATCAGCCCATTACAGCGGTTTCGCATCTGAGGATGGTCAGCCGTTCGCGGCGCGAGACATGCGAACGGTTTGTGGCCGAGCTGAAGCTTGACACGACGTGGTCGGAGCTGGCGCAACAAGTTGAGAAAGAATACCAGGCGCTGGTGGCGGAAAGGCATATTCCCGTCTATCGCGGATCGTTGCAGTTTGTCGCGGCAATTCCTCCCGGTCAGTATTTCCGGTGTTTGGCCACGGACCTGCCGATGGAACAGATCGAGCCGATTGTCGAGAGCGGGCGGTTGCGAAAACGGTTCGACGCCATTGTTTCCGGCAACCGCCTTCCGCCCAAACCCAATCCGGACTACTATTTGTCTATAATTGAAACGGCTGCGGTGACACCGGCCCAATGTGTTGTGATCGAAGGATCGGGTGCGGGCATTCTGAGCGCGGCGCGCGCGGGCGCGCGAACGGTGGCGTTTGTCCGCAAGACCGCGTGTGATCAGGATTTCTCCCGCGCGCATGTCCGCGTGGATTCGCTGGATGTTCTGATTCCTTACCTATAGATAACGGAATGGACGCAGTGGGCGGGATGGACCAAAAGGCCGGCGGGGTCTGGAGGATAAGGCTTGGCTGCATCCTGCCGCTCGCCGTCTCGATTCTGTTCGCTCAGCGCCGCATAGATTCACCCAACGTGTCGTCGCGCATGGATACGATCCAAAGTCTGGTCGAGCACGGCACGTTTTGTATAGACCGGTCCTTGCGTCTGTTCGAGGTGGACGTCGTCAAGATCAATGGCCGGTGGTATTCGGACAAACCGCCGCTGCTGTCGGTCATGGGCGCCGCCCTCTACTGGCCGTTGCATAAGGTATTAGGCTGGACCTTTGCCAATCATGCACCGCGGCTTTACGTGATTCTCACCGTGTGTCTGGTGGGCGTGCCGGCGGCGCTGGGGCTTTGGCTTCTGGGGCGATGCCTGTTGCTGGCGGGATGTCCCGTAAAAACAGTTGGGACGACGGTTTTTCTCACCGGCGCAGGTACGATGATTCTCCCCTACTCCGTAACGTTCAACAATCACGTGCCGGCGGCGGCGGCAATCACGGCCGCGCTGTATTTTCTCTTGCAAGAACAAAAGACCCCTTCCGCCGCAAGTCTATGGGCGGCCGGTTTCCTGGCAGCGCTGGCGTTCAATCTGGACCTGGCGCCAGGGGGAATTGCTCTGGCGGGCTTTGGTTTTATTGCGGCAGCCAAACCGCCGCGCGGCAAACGGGCGGGATGGTATGTCCTCGGTGCGGTTATTCCGCTTGTGCTGTACGGGTTTCTCAACTGGCTGGTCACGCACGATTTCAAGCCGATCTATCTGCATCCGGAGTATTACAATTATCCCGGCTCGATTTTGCTCTCCTACGATGCGCTGAAACGGCCGTTCGGCAAAACATATCCGGCTCAGATTTTTCACATGACCTTCGGCTACCGCGGGTTCTTTTCGTATTCGCCGATTTTGCTGTGGGGGCTGATCGAGGCGGTGTGGCGTCTGCGCCGGGGAGAGGATCGGCTTCTTGCCGCTGTCGCGCTGGCCATTCCATTTCTATCGGCGGCCTCGTATGCCTCCCAGACGGGAGGTATGGCCGGCGGCAGTTATGGAATGCGGTGGTTGCTGCCGGCGACGCCGCTTCTGATGTTTTTCACGGGGCAGTCTCTGGTCGGAGGGTTATCGCGGCGCGGCCGGACGGCCTTAGGCGTAGCAGCGGGCTTTTCCATGGTTGTAGCAGCCCTCGGTGTTCCGCGACCCTGGAGTTCCAACATCCGCAGTCCGATCACTGTATTGGATAATCTGGCCTATTTCGGACAGGCGCTCTGGCCGCCGGCCAAACCGCCGGTCTATTGGCTGGTCGAGTGGACCTCGCTGGAAAAGGGATATGCGTATCTGGAGATTGGCCGCTGGCACATGAACCACGGTTTCTATGGGGAGGCAGTCGGCGATCTCGAACGCGCGCGCATTCTCGATCCCTCGCGCAGCAATCTGATAGACTACTATCTGGGTATTTGCCACGATGCCTCGGGCAGTCCCGATCTTGCGGCGGCTGCGTATGAGCGGCTTTTGGCGCGGGAGCCGGAGAACACAGGGGCGTGGAACAACTACGCGCTGGCATTGCGGCGCATGGGGCTGCGAAGCCAGGCCCTCGCGGCCTTGCGGAAGTCGCTGGCCCTCGATCCCAACAAGGTATTCACGCTGCGGACGCTGGGGCAGTTATGTTGGGAAATGGGCAACCGCGAGGAAGCAGTGAAGTATTGGGAACGGGCACTGGAGATTGCCCCGGAGGAGGCGGAAGTGCGGGCGTTATTGGAGAACGCGCGGAAGTAGATGCGGTGTTTTACGTTTGGTTTTTCTTTGCGGCGATCTCGCGCAAGATCCGGTCAATCCGCGCGGCGTGCTTCGCGCCTTCGTGCAAGCGAAACTTGAGGTCGGGAAGGAACTTCAAGACCACGCGCTGGGCCAGGAGGGATTTGATGTAACCCTTGGCGTTTTCGAGGGCGTCGAGCGCCGCTGTTGCGTCTTCCGGTTTGTCCGAAAGCACACTCACAAAGACCAGTGCGTTTTGCAAATCTTTGCTGACCTCGACATGGGCCACGGTGACAAAGCCGAGGCGGGGATCGGTCAGGTCGTTGAGCAGGATCTCTCCGACGGCATTCCGGATTAAATGGTTAATCCGCTGAA
>JADFCW010000323.1 GCA_017161705.1 Candidatus Sumerlaeota bacterium
GTGATCGAGCTGCTGAAAAAGCGCGGCTATGACGGCTGGCTCAGCGTCCATGGCGAATACTCGGGACCGGAAGACCGCGAGGCTGTGCTTGCCAACGTCGCCAAAGATGTTCCGTTTCTCCGAAAAGCCCTGTAACCCAAAAACTTGCGGACATAATTGCGTGACAAAGGCGGCGCCAACTACAGATTTCGCAGATTCCGCTAATCAACGAAAAACCTTCGCAAGAGCGCCTATGGACAAAACGTTCTTTATATCCGTGAGGTCAGGATCTCCAAGTAACTAGGGCCGTCTTACCGTGATTGTTATCATAAAACTGCGCCATCCAATTGCGGCCTCACGGCAACGGCGTCCATGCGACTTTGACACAACAATACTTCGCATTCCCACGACTCTCCTGGCTGCAATGTGAACTACAAGTAGAAGGAGAATCATTTCATGCAACGGCTGTTTGCATTGTATGTGCGGACGTCGCTGGTTCTGCGAATCCTCGCGGGATTTCTTGCCGGCTCGGCCATCGGGCTGGTGTTGCGGAATATTCCCGGCAGCGCAGCCGCAATGCACCTTTACATCGAACCATTTGGCGCGGTGTTCGTAAACATGCTGAAAATGATCGTGATCCCTGTGATTTTTTTCTCGCTCGTGGTCGGCACGGCAAGTTTGCCGATCCAGCGGTTCGGACGAATTGGGGCCAAAGTGCTGGCCTGGTATTTGGCGACGTCGTTTGCGGCGGCCGCTCTGGGCGCGGCGATTGCGCTGGCGATTTCTCCGGCATCGGGCACGACAGCGGCGGAATGGCAAGCGATGGCCGGGCAGATGGCGGCCGGTGCGGAGAGCCTGGCGGCGCCGAAAAGTGCGGCGGCCGGATTTCGCGATTTGCTGCTTTCGATGTTCGAGAACCCGTTTTCGGCGCTGGCGCGCAGCAATTTCCTCGCCATCATTGTCTTCTCCATTTTATTCGGGCTGGCCCTCGGTGTTCTGAGCGATTCAATCGCGGACCCAGAGCGCCGCACGCACCTGTGCCGGCTGGTCGGCTTGCTTTCGGCGGCGCGCGACGGCATGTTCAAACTGGTAGATTGGGTTCTCGAATATTCGCCGATCGGCGTCTTTGCTCTTTCCATCGTCAACTTCGGAACCTATGGAACGAAAATCATCGGCCCCTACCTGAGCGTGACGCTGGGCGTGGCCGCCGGAATTCTGCTTATGATATTTGGCGCCTACTCCCTGCTCCTGCGCGCCGTGACAGGCCGCAATCCGCTGCAATTTCTGAAGGCCGTGCGCGAGCCGATGATCATGGCCTTTGTCACGCGAAGCAGCGCCGCCACGCTGCCGGTCACGCTGAAAACGGCGCGCGAGAAACTGAACGTCCACAGCGACCTCGCGGGCTTTTCCCTGCCGCTCGGCGCTACAATCAACATGGACGGCGTGTGCGTTCATCTGCCGATGTTTGCCGTTCTCGCGGCCAATATGTTTGGGCTGCATCTGACGCCGTTTGCTCTGGTCGTGTTGGTCCTGACCACTGTGCTGGCTTCGATCGGGGCAGGGGGCGTTCCGGGCGGCAGCCTGATGCTGCTGTTTATCATTCTCGAACCGCTGGGGCTTAGTCCGCAGCAGGTCTCGGTCATTGTGGCGCTGGCCCTGGGGATCAATCCCATTCTGGACATGTTCGAGACGATGAACAACGTGACCGGCGATCTGGCGTGCACGTATGCGGTGGCCGCTAACGAAAAATTGCTGGAAGACAAGGCAGGAGAATAGACACGCGTTTTTTGCTGCAATTCTGGAAATCATGCAGATTGTCTCAAAGTCGTACAAACCATTCTCACTCGGACCATTGGACGTCAGCGGTAAGCGCGGGTGCGGGTTTGGCCGATTTTTTGCTGGACAAATAACGGACGGCGCCTCAGCTTTCCCATTGGGTAGTTCAGAAAAGGCGGCGAGCCAGCCGCAAAGGGTTTTGCGCCTCGCCACCGCAAAGAGATAAAGGCGGAGGCGAAATCCCCTCCGTATTGACTCCCATGGACGCATCGGCCCTGCTCAATCAAAGTGTGCTCGTTCTCAACCGCAATTGGATTGCCGTGCATATTTGCGATGCGCGGCGTGCCCTGGTCCTTCTGTATCAGGATCTCGCGCGCGCGGTGACGGAAAATTATGAAACACTGAATTTCGATTCCTGGCGCGCGTTGTCGCAGGCCGCTGCCGATCGTGCGGTGATTCACACGCCGCGCTATCCGCTCATGATCCCGCAGGTGATCAAGCTGGTGGCGTATAATCGCTTTCCGCCGCTCCATGTTCGGTTTTCGCGCCGCAACATCTACTACCGCGACCGCTACCAGTGCCAGTATTGCGGAGCAAAGCCCCCGCACGAGGAGATGACCATTGACCACATTGTTCCGCGCAGCCGCGGCGGCAAGACCTGCTGGGAAAATGTGGTGCTGGCCTGCTCGGCCTGCAATGCCCGCAAGGGCAACCGCATGCTGGCCGAGTGCAACATGTCGCTGATCCGTAAGCCGCGCAAGCCTCACTGGCTCCTGGGCTCGCGGCCCGACGCTTCTCCCGATACGCGTCCCCTGTGGCAGAAGTTCATAGACGAAGCCTATTGGAACGTCGCGTTGGAAGAGTAGGCGGTCATGGCCGACGAGACCCGCCGGAGAAAACCCACCCCGCAATCGAAATCAGCGCGCCGGAAACGAAGCGCGAGAACGGCCCTGGCCGCGTCGGACGAACAGAAACCTTCGCCGCCGCCGGCAGCCGCGCCTACCCCGCGCATCATGGGCGACGGTGCCCTGCCTCCCGACGATTTGGACCGCGAGGCGCTGCTGGCGCTCACGCGCCAATTGCAGGAGCGTGTCTCGGGTCTTGCCGCGCTGAACCGGATCACTCTGGCGCTAAGTTCGACGCACCGGCCGGCGGGCCTGCTGCGGCTGGTGGTCGAGGAGGCCGTTCAGCTGCTCCACGCCTCGGACGGGGTGATTTACTTGGTCGAGCCAAGCACACAGCGGCTGGTGCCGCGGGTGGCCGCCGGGGTTCCGTTGCACCATTTCCCCGAGCTCAGCCTGGAACAGGACGGCAACCTGATCGTCGAAGCGGCACAAAGCCGCTACCGCCGCGTGGCGTATGCGTTCGAGCAGGACTCGCACGGGAGAGGGGACACCAGGTTCTTGCGGCTGGCCGTGCCCTTGATTTCCGAGGGGCGCACGCTGGGGGTCGTGGCACTGCGCCGGGCGGGCACGCGCGATCTATCGGCGGTCGAGGAGGAACTTCTCTGGATGCTGGCCGGCCATGCCGCGCAGGTCCTCCATCACGCGCGGCTCTACGAAGACCTCGAGCAAAGCTACCGCGAGCTCTCGATGGTCTATGAAGTCCAGCAGCAGATCGTCTCGGCCATTGACTATCACCGCGTGCTGAGCCAGATTGTCCACAAGCTCAAGGATCTGTTCAAGGCCAAGGAATGCGTCATCCGCCTGTTGGACGGATCGGGGCCCAATCCGATCATGCGGGTGGCGGCGGCAGCCTCGGGACGCGATTCGGCCGAACCGCGCGACCGGCCGCTGGCCAGCAGCTTGATTGACCAGCAGGTCATGAGCGGCGCCGTCGTGGTCATCCGCGACTTGCAAAACGACCCGCGCTATTCGGCCAAAGAGATGGCCCGGCGCTGCGGCTTTGCGAGCATGATCAGCGCACCGCTGCGAGCGCGCAACGCCATCATCGGCACGATCCGCCTCTACACGGGCGAGCCCGAGGACTTTTCGATTTCCGATCAGAAACTGCTGGCGGCCGTTGCGGCTCAGGCGGCCGTGGCCATCGAAAACGCCGAGCTGTATCGCCAGATCGAAGAGAAAAACCGCGAGTTGCGAGAATCCTACGAGCAGTTGCGCCAGGCTCAGCAGGAACTGGTGCGCAAGGAGAAACTGGCGCTTCTGGGCGAAATGTCAGCCACGGTGGCCCACGAAATCCGCAATCCGCTGACGGCGATCCGGGGATTTGCCCAGCGTATTGCCCGCAAGGTTAGCGAGTGCGAAGAGCGGGTTTGCGACTATTGCCGGATGATTGTCGAGGAAGTGGACCGACTCGACCGCGTGATCAAGGACGTGCTGGACTTTGCGCGCCGCCGCAGCCCGTCTATGGAAGAGGGCGATCTGAACCTCCTGATCCGCGACACGGTGCAATTGCTCCAGGAGGAATTGGTGCAAAACCAAATCACACCGGTTCCGCTGCTGGATCTTTCGCTGCCGCGCGTAGTCTTCGATCCGTCGCAGATCAAACAGGTCCTGGTGAATCTGATCCAAAACGCCCGTCAGGCCATGGGGCGCAAGGGAACACTGACTCTGGCAACGGAACGGAGGGACGGCTGGGCGGTGTTCTCCGTCGGCGACACTGGTTGCGGCATCCCGCCGGAGAATCTCGAAAAGATCTGGGAGCCGTTCTACACGACGCGCACGCACGGGACGGGTCTGGGCTTGTCGCTCGTGCGGCGGATTGTCGAGGATCACGGCGGCCGGATCGAGGTCGAAAGCAAGGTCGGCGAAGGCACGACGTTTCGCGTGTTTCTGCCCCTGCGCCAGGCAACACCATAGTTGGGCTTCAGCTCGCGGCGGATGGCCACGCTGAAGCGGCGAACCTACAGCAAACGAAAGTGTTGCACTACCCTGCAATTTGATTTGCAGGCGAATGAGGCAGGGATGAAACAGAGAACAGTAAACTTGCCTCCTGTGCGCCAGTGGTGGCAGGCGGCTCTGCTTGGCGTGGCGCTCTTGGCGGCTGCACAATGGTGGGGAACTGGCCCGACACGATGAAGGTGAGCCCCAGCGTGACACCGGCCTGCGAGATCAAGCCGAGCCACACCCGATGTCCCGTGCTGGGGTCGAGCCGGG
>JADFCW010000324.1 GCA_017161705.1 Candidatus Sumerlaeota bacterium
AAAACTCCAGCGTCCGCCTCCTCAACAATTTTTCGGGCCTGGCCGTCCACGCTAGTTAAAACCGGTCGCTCCATTCCCATGTACTCAAATATCTTGGACGGCAAGACTTCCTGAAAAAGTCCGGTTTTGCGCAGTGTCACAAGCCCCAGGTCGCACGCAGCGTAGAATTGCACGACGCGGGACTTTGGCTGCTGGTCTACAAACTCGACGTTGGCCAACCCTAATTGGCAGGCTTTTTTCTTTAGGGATTCTTTCTCCGCACCTTCCCCTACAAAGACAAACTGAATATCTTTGCGCTCTTTAAGCCTGTCCGCAACTTCCAAGACTTTGTAAAGAGCATGAGCCATTCCATGAGTCCCGAGATAAAGAACTACAAACCGGTCTCCCCATCCGTACTCTTTGCGAATCCCATTATCCCGCTTTCCCGGTACAAACAAATCGCAATCCACACCGTTGGTGATCACGGCCATTCGATCTTCCGGCACACCATACAGCTCGGCGATCTTTCGCCTATAGCCTTCACCCACTGTTACAATTTGTTCGGAGTGATAGTAGAGGTAGCGCGACACACAACGCAATATCCTTACGAGAACGTTGTCCTTCATGACCTCTACCGCCAGCATAGACTCAGGCCACAGATCCCGGACTTCAAAAACGAATGGGACTCCCTTGAGGCGCGCCAGGCAATACCCTGCAACGGCGCAAAGCAATTGCGGCGATGTGGCTACGATGATGTCCGGAGAACTAATCCTCAGCATGCCGATAAAAACGGCCGAAGCCATAAACGACGCATACGATAGCATCCGCTTCTTTACGCCCTTGTTCGGCGCGGCGAATATGTAACTGCGAACCACATTAACGCCGTCTACTCGTTCGCGGCGCGTAATCACTCTGCGGTCTTCGGGGGCCTTGATCCCCGTCGGATGATGGGCAAAAGCGGTTAGGACCGTCACCGATTCTCCGGAACGCGCCCATTCTTTTGAAAACTCATAGACGCGCGCCGAGGGTGCGCCCATTTCAGGCGGAAAGTATTGGGAGACGTAAACGATCTTCATCTGACGAATCTACAAGGTAGCATAGGCGTCCCGCCTGTGAAAGCCCTGAGGATCGGCCGGAAGAGCAACGTTTCTGACAGGCGAGACGCCTATCCCACTCTTTTCGCAGCGCTCTCAGGATAAGACGGCCTGGGTTTCAATCGGCAGGTCGCTCTCGGCACTCCATGCAAGTCGAACCGTCGCCGCTTCGCTTCCGTATTCAGGATGATATTTGTGGGGTTCCATCCGCAAAGATAATTCTTGGGACCCGTGTATGCTGACGCGAACTTGCCTGCTGTCCTTCATCAGCACCCATCCGCCGGCGGCCGGGACCGCGTTCCATTCTGGCGATAATACCAGACTCGCCTCTGCGCGATGACGCCCTTTTCCCTCGATCCGGTCCATCACTAAAAAGTTGCCATCGTTTTGCGCCAGAATGCGGCGCACATGACGAGGTCTCCCCGGCAGATGGTCATAACCTGTATGCGCGCCCTGCACATCCATTCGGCTTGATGTAAAATCGGCGCGCACGCCGACGGGTTTCGCACGCCGCCCAACCCGGAAGATATGCCAGACCTCCGACGAATCCTCATTGTCTATGCAGACGGTATTATGCGAAAGAGTTCGCCGGTCGTATCGCCGCCGCTCATCATTGTCGTAGCTGTGCGTGCCCGTATCCACGATCAGCCGTTCTCCCCGAAATGAACACTCAAACGAAAGCGTATCGGCATGAGCGTGACCCGGCTGATAATCCGGCCCCACCGGCCCCACGTCGAAAAACACGGTCCACGGCGTTCCGTGCCAAACCGCCATTCCTGTGTCGGCGAAGTATCGTCCGCCCGCCGGCATTTGAGGCGACGCCGCCAGATTCTGCTCAGCCCCGATTTCGAACATTCTCGCCGGCTCGCACGCCCCATTGAAGGCGGCATCATTAAAAAGCGGAATCTGCCCGTCGGGATGCCGCATCCATCGCAGCCATTCGGCCATCCGTTCCCACGTCTCCCGCAGCCGCCCGACAACCTCCTCATCCTCGATCAGCATGGACAACAATAGAATGTCTTCCATGGCATCCAAGTGATACATCGGGCTGCGCTCGAAATGTCCGCCGTCGGCCAGCACCTGTTCCGTGGCCTGTTCCGAGGCGACCTCCGCCGCAGTTTCAAGCCAATGTTTTGCCTCCGGCTCGTAAAAGAACCGCCCCGCCACGGCAAGCCCAACGGCGTCCCGAAGAAGATGATTGCCCCGAAGATCCCATTCGATATGCCGCGCGAGATATTCGGCCTGCCGCCATGCACTCTCCAGAAAACCGTCCGGCAGCGCGCTCTTGCCGTGTCCATTCAGCAGGCAGTGGGCGCGCGCCCACCATCCGAGCCGGGTGGCTATGGCATAGGAGTTCCATGCAAATCCCCGGTCGCTATTTGTTTGCGCCGACGAGAAATCCGTAAGCCAGCGCGATAGATAGTGTCTGAGAAGTTGAATGGCCTTGCGTGGCTCGGCGCTTTCTCTTGCCGCGTAGTGTGCCAGCGCATAGGCCCACGGGTGATACTGCAATGTGATCGCCCACAGCCTGCCGGCCCCGGCGGCAATGCCATCCCAATCGGGTTGGTCATACCCGACTTCGTGGCGTTCGTTGAGGTGCTCAAAAACTCCTTGCGACAAAAGATCAAGTTGAGCGCACTCATTCAATCCGGTTTCGTGAAAGACAGGAAGAATCGGAAAATCGAAGCGCAACCGCGGAACATGCGTTGACCCGGATTGCCTTCCCCCGAAAGGAAGATACTTAACTCGCCGCCGCTCCAGGTTATACCATAGCCGCCACGCAAGTTGCGAAGGTCTTAAGTGACGAATCGTTCGGAGTGTTCGGGAAATTTGTCGCATCTAATCCGTGAATCCCGTTATCCGGTCGGAGAACCGCCCAACGTTATCATTCGCCCGCTCTTCGCCGATTCGACCGCCGCAAAACTGGCGCGCGTCACGTTCACGATTTCTTCAAAAGGAATCAGCGGCTCGCCTCCGCTCTTGACGCGCTCGACAAACTGCGCGATCTCGGCGACGTGCCCCTTGTCCTGCCGCCAGGTCTTGTACTTCCTCAATCCCTTGAAACCATATCCCCGCGTCACGCGGAAATTCTCCGTCCGCGCCACGCGCCCTTCGCTGAAAACTTCCAGCATCTCTTTGGGATAACTTTTTGAACCATTAGCGAAGTAATTGACCGTCCCCACCGAGCCGTCCGCAAAACGCAGCGCAATCGTCATTTTGTCATCGCGCGTAACCGGCCCTTCGCCGACCATCATCGCGGCCACCGACGCCACCGGACTTCCCGCCAGATACACCAGCAGGTCAATGAAATGGCAGCCCTCCCCGATAATCCGCCCTCCGCCGTGCTCCGGGTCCTGCGTCCAGTGGTCGGGCGGAATGAACCCGGCGTTCACCGTCATGTTCATGCACAACGGCTCGCACCGTCCCGCCAATGCCTTCTTGATGGCCTGGATATGCGGACTAAACCGCCGGTTGAACCCCACCATTAAATGCAGCTGTGTGGCATGGGCATCCTGCCCATGTTCGCCGTGTTCCCCGTGATAAATTGCCTCGATCTTCTCCAACTCCGCCACCGACATGGCCAACGGCTTTTCGACAAACACATGCTTGCCCGCTTCGAGCGCCTCGCACACAAACCGCGCGTGCAAATGATGCCCGACCAGCACAAACACCACCCGCACCGCCGGATCGCCCAAGACCTCCCGATAGTCGCTGGTCGCCTTTTCCGCGCCGAACTTTCGGGCCGCATATTGCGCCGCCACTTCGCTCAGATCGGCCACCCAGGCCAACCGGGCCGGTGTCTTCGACAGCGCCGGCAGAAGAATCCCCTTGGCAAAGTTCCCCGCCCCGATAACCCCGACTACCGGCTCCTCAGCTTGAACAAGTACCGGCGAGCCGCCGGCGTTCCCCTTTTGTGTCTTTGTGTCTCTGTGGTATGTCTTTTTCTTCTCTATCTCAACAACCGTCGCCCGGTCCACCGTTTCCGGATACTGCAGGATCACACCCAGCGCCGCCGGATCGTTCTGGATCGTCTCATAGGCCGACAAGGCCTGTTCAAACGGGAAACGATGCGTGATCAGCGGCGTCACATCGAGCGCGCCCGAGGCCATCGCCTCGAGCACGGCCTCGAAGTTGCGCTGCTCGGTCCAGCGCACATACGGCAGCGGATAGTCCCGCCCTCCCTGCTCGTAGGCCTCGTCATATCGCCCCGGCCCATAGGAACACGAGACTTGGAATGTAAGTTCCTTCTTATAGAAATCATCGCGTCGCAGATTCAGCCCGACCACGCCGACCAGTACGATCCGCCCGCGCTTGCGGCACGCCTCGGCCGCCTGGTGCATGATCTCGTCGGTCTTGGCCGATGCGGTGACGAGCACGCCGTCCATGCCCGCCCCGCCCGACCACGCCTGCGCCGCCGCAATCGGATCAGCCCCCGCGCCCACGTCCACAGTCTGCGCGCCGAACTGCGCCGCCAGCGCCAGACGTTGGGCGTTCATATCCACCGCCAGAACCGAACACCCATGCGCCTTGAGCAATTGGACGGTCAGAAGGCCAATCAGCCCGGCGCCGAAGACCATGAACCGCTCGCCGAATGTCGGCTGCGCCAGACGAATTCCCTGGAGCGCGATGGCCCCGAGCACGGTGAACGCCGCTGCCTCGTCGGAGACGTTGTCTGGAATCTTCGCGCAAAGGTTACGCGGCACGCAGACGACTTCGGCATGCGGCCCATTCGAAGCCACGCGATCCCCGACCTTCAATCCACAATCCGAGATCCCCAATCC
>JADFCW010000325.1 GCA_017161705.1 Candidatus Sumerlaeota bacterium
AATTATGAAAAACAAGAACGAGTCGAACATGAATCGGCGCGCATTCACCAAGAGCGCCGCTCTGGCCGCAGGTACGGTCATGGTCAGTCGGCCATTGCGCGCGGCCGCAACCAAACCCAAGACACTGAAAATTGGCTGGATTGGTGCGGGCGACCGCGGCGCCGCCGACATTCGGTTCTGCCTGGATGCCGACGACAACACCGAGGTCGTCGCAATCGCCGACCTTTTTCCCGACCAAGTCAAGACCGCGCTCGACAAGGTGGGCAAGAAGTTTCAAGACCGGATCAAGGTAACCCAAGACACCACTTTTTACGGCTTCGAGGCATACAAGAAAGTGCTCGAAATGCCGGAAGTGGATATTGTGTTTTTGACCACGCCGCCGTTTTTCCGGCCGGTGCAATTTCGTGCCGCCATCGAAGCGGGGAAGCATTGCTTTGTCGAAAAACCGGGCGCCGTGGATCCGGTGGGCGTTCGCTCCATCCTTGAAACCACGGAGATGGCCCGCAAGAAAAACCTCAGTGTCGTGGTCGGCATGCAGCAGCGGTGGATGCCGCAGTATCAGGAAATCATCAAGCGCGTCCAGGACGGGGAAATCGGCGAAATCCGCCACGTCGGCGCCTATTGGATCGGGACGATGATGACGTGGCATTGGCAGCCGCGCAAGTCGGTCAAGAGCGATCTCGAATGGCAAATCCGGTGTTGGCCGCAGCTGACATGGCTATCGGGCGATTGCTGCGTCGAGCAGCTGGTGCACAACCTCGATGTCTCGAACTGGGTTCTGGGCGCAACACCGCTGCAGGTGGTGGCGGTCGGCGGACGTCTGGCGCGCGTGGGCGATCAATACGGCACCGTCTACGACCACTTTGCCTTTGACTTCGATTATCCGGGCGGCCTGAAGGGGTTGGGCATCAATGCCCAAATCGAAAAAGTCGCCAACAAGGTTTGCAACACCATTACGGGCAGCAAGGGCGAGGCGTCGGTCTCGCGCGGGCACGGCTTTCTCGTTGGCCCGAAAGGACGCTATGAATACAAAGGCTCCATGGACGGCGACGGTCCGATGCATCAGGCGATGTGCGAGGGCATCCGCAAGGGTGAACCAGTGAATCAGGGACAGATTCTGGCCGAGGCGACGTTGACCGGCATCATCGGCCGCATGAGTGCGTATTCCGGAAAACCGGTCGGCTGGGAGTGGGCGCTGAAGGAGTCTAAACTGGACCTGACGCCCAAGCAGGAGCTTTCATTTGACAAGCCATTTCCCATGCCGCCCGTGCAGATGCCCAGCAACACCGAGTTGGTCTGATCATCCGGCAGGCGACACGGTCGGGGCGGAAACGGATCCTTCAGAGGTCTGGCAAACACCGTGTCTGGCGCGGGTTTTCCGGTGCCGCGTGTAGAGGATGTCCGCCGCGTGAAAGCGCGGCGGCGTGAAGGGTGCAGGGTTAGGTTTGCACCTTGTGGTGAGCGGGCCAGGCGTTTTTGGGCGCGTGAGGCGGTCCGGGGTTGAACGTGAAGCGCACGATATTGTCGGGATTGACCAGCGTGACACCGCCTTCGGGCCGGCGCGCCCACAAGACCGGCGCGGAGAACATTTGCGAGATAATGTGACGCTGGTCGAGTTTCGGCAGGACGCGCGACTGGATTTCCACGAAGAAGCGCTCGCCGCTGACCAGCTCGAGTTCCAGGTAGCCAGTGATCGGTTTGCCGACTTTCCGTTCCTGCTCGCGGATGAATTTCTGGTCTTTTTCCGCCTCGAAGTGTTTCCAAAACTCTTCTTCGCTGGTCAGACGGAGTTCCTCGACCGGCGGCGGCGTGGGCCAGTCGGGATAGCCATCCATGATCAGCTCGACGGCCGTAATGGTTCGGCTGGAGTAAGCGGTGAGCGAGTATTTGCCGGCAATAATGAGGTGGCTTTGCGAAAACACTTTGGCCGGTTGCATACCCTCGAGAATCTGGCGGACAGCCGCCGGATTCGTTTGCACAAACTCCGCAACGCGTCCGTTGACCAGATGAATGCGAATCTCCAGCGAGGGGGGAACGACATCCATGGGCGATGGGTCCTTTCCGGAATGTTGGTTTGCAATTCACAGGGAGTTTCAGCGCAATCGGTCGGCGCGGGCAAGGGAAAAAACCATCTGACATGTCCGACGCGTCCGACGGGTCCAACCTTTAGCGATACTGCGCCCAGCGTGAAACAGCGGCAGGGACGCGCAGCAGACGAGCGTTGCTGCGCGACATGTCGCGGACAACCACAACGGGCCCGCTGGCCGCACCAGCCGGCACAGCAAACACCACCGTGCGGTCGCCCCAGGAAACGACCGTACCAACCGTTCGGCCGTCCAGTTCGATGCGGCTTGTGCCTTGCGCGGCGCCAAAGTTATAGCCGCGCACTGTGACGTGCGTCCCGGGCGCCGCGCGAGACGGTGCAAGACTGGAAATAACCAGAGTTGTCGGGGGGCCGAACGAGGCCTCGAACGGCACGATCAGGTCGTCGGCGCTCATGACGCCGTCGGCGGCCAACGAAACCAGGGTCCAGCGGTCAAAGGTATCGCCGTAGAGATCGAGCGTCACGGTACCCGACCACGGCTGCACCAGTCCGAGCGGGGAGAACAGGTAATACGGATTGCCCCATGGGTCGGTCGGTGTGCCGGGATCGTAGCCGGCGCCGTCCAGCGAAAATCTGCCCTGTTGAAAATTGACATAGGGACCGCCCCAGCGATGAGGCGGCAAACGGACATCCACGCGGTGCGCGAGAAAATTGCCGGTTTGCAGGCTGAGCACCTGTGCCCCGCCGCCGTACATGATGTCGTCAAAGTAGTAGAGGGTTTGCGACTCGAGCATGTCGTTGAGCGCTTCGAGCGGGACGAAATAGCCGGTGTCCAGCCAGGCGGCGATTTCGGCGTCGCGCAGCGCGGCCATGTCGGCCAGGGCGGCGGTTTCGCGTGCCCCCAAAGGTGCAGGATTTGAAACCGGCGCGGGTGCGGCAGCGAGATAGAGCAGGGCTGCGGGCAAAACGGCGAGACGTGTTATCGCTCTTTGCCGTTTTTTGCTTCCCCGACACATTGCGCTTGCTCCTTTCTCGGCTACCAATAAGTCTGTGTCACAGATCGGCCTGCAAGTCAATGAAAGGAGAGCGAGATGATTCTTGAGCCGTTGGAAAACGCCGACCGATACAGCCGGTTGCATCCGGCGTTTGCGGCCGCTTTTGAGTTTCTGCGACGGAGCGATCTGGCCCAGATGAGCCCGGGCCGCTGTGAATTGGACGGCGCGCGCCGCTATGTGCTCATCGAGAAAAAACCCGGTCGGGGGCGCGCCGACTCGCGTCTCGAATCGCACCGGCGGTACATTGACATTCAATATACGATCGCCGGCCACGAAGTGATCGGCCACCGCCTGACGCGCACGTGCGGGAGTGTGGTCGAGCCTTACAATCCGGAACGCGATATCGAGTTCTTCGGCGATGCACCGGAAACCTGGGTTGCGCTTCCGCCCGGCCGCTTTGTCATCCTTTATCCCGACGACGCACACGCGCCGCTGGCCGGCGAAGGCGAAATACACAAGGCAGTAGTGAAAATCGCGATCGAAGCATAATCCATGATGTCCGTCCCGTTCACTCCGTCCGTTGTTTTTACATCCTACTCTTTCAGCGGCGGGGCCAGCGGCGGCCATGGACCGGGCCGCGGGATGACAATGATGCGCAACCGGCCGAAATCCTTGCTCGGATAGCCGGCGAGAAACTGCTCGAATTCCGGCTGCACCTTGTAGTGCAGGTTCCGCAGCACGTACCAGTATTCGGCGCGTTCCCGGTCTTTTGGGAAAAAGCGCTCCGTATTCCGGTCGTGCATCCATAGCAAATACCAATATCGAAAATCAATTCCTCGCGCCGGATCGAGCTGCTCTTCGCTCAGCACCACGGTGCGGCCGGCGGAGTGGCCGGCCACAAAGCGCATGGCCTCCCGCTGATGGCCGAAACTGATGTAGGAGCCGACGCCGCCGCCTTCGCGATCCAGTCGCAAAATCAGCGCAACCTGAAAGACCAGCTGGCAGGCTAGCCAAGTCGCCAATAGCATGGCGGGAGTCCACGAAAGCCACCGCGCCGATTTGATTGTTTTCAACTGCTCTGTAACTTCCACTCCCAACCCTGCCGCCGCCAGGAAGGGCACCGGGTACACTACCAAAAAATATGGGGGAACGATGGGAATGCGAAGCGCCAAAAAGACAACCAGCGGCACAAGCGCCCAACTCAGCAGGAAAAGAAAGAGACGAGAGGATGTCGGTGAAAGGGGAAACCGGCCCCACCGTCCCTTTTCTATGTCGTCTATTTCGCCTATTGCGTTCGCTGGGTTCTCTTCACGAGCCTTCGTTTTTCGCGCCACTCCTCGCGCAGCGTTCACAGCCAGCGCAAGCAATGCGGCCACCCATACCAGCCCAGCCAGAAAACGAATCGCGGTGCAGGGTCCCAATCTTGACACGAACTCGCCGTGTTTTGCCTGAAGGAAATTGCAGTGGCCAAAGTCGGTGGCGGAGAAAAACCAGTATTGAAGCGGCTGAAATCCAAAGGCCCGACGGTCGCCCGTGCCGTGGAAAATCAGCTGCGCAATAATTTGCAAGTCAGAAAAATGGCGGTCGGCCTGCTCGATGGTATAAGGGACATAGGGCAGGAGTCCAAGGGCCAACCCGCAGATCAAGGCGGCCCAATCCACAGGCGGGCGAAACAGCGCCCAAGCCACCAGCAATTGGACCCATAATAGCGAGGCGGAGAAATGAAATTGCATTGCGGCGGCCATCAAGAGCGCCAGCCAGAACAGCGTTTTGG
>JADFCW010000326.1 GCA_017161705.1 Candidatus Sumerlaeota bacterium
GGAAGCGGAAGCGGGGGAGGAAGTGGATAGTGGGCAGTGGATAGTGGATAGTGAACGGGACGACGGTTTAGCCGAGGCCCAACCACCCACTAACCACAAATCACTAACCACTGCCCAAAGAGCCGAACACCTGCGCCTACTGGTGGATACGGTCGGCAAAACGGGTCAGCCCGGCGAGCAGATTCAAAACGTCATCTCGGTCGGCATGCTCTCCGAAGGCTGGGACGCCAAAACCGTCACGCACATCATGGGGCTGCGCGCCTTCACCTCGCAATTGTTGTGCGAGCAGGTGGTGGGGCGCGGCCTGCGGCGCACCTCCTACGAGGTCAATCCCGAAAGCGGCCTCTTTGAGCCGGAATATGTCAACATCTTCGGCGTGCCGTTCACCTTCCTGCCGCACGAGAGCACCGAGAGCGGCCCGCCCCCGCCGCCCGAACCCAAGACGCTGGTGCAGGTGGACCCCGCCAAAGCCGCCTATGAAATCCGCTGGCCGAACGTGGTGCGCATCGAATACGTCTTCCAACCCCTGCTGACTGTAGATTGGGATCGTTTGCCGCCGCTGGAACTGGACGCTGCCAAAACCGCCCAAATCGCCGAACTGGCGCCTATCCTGGAAGGCAAACCGGACGTGACCAAGGTGGGGCGCATCGAACTGGAACGTCTGGCGCAGGAATTCCGCACCCAGCGCATCATCTTCGAGACGGCGCGCGATGTCTTCGACCAGATGAAAACTGCCTGGCGGGGCAGCCGCGAGGTCCTGCTGGCCCAACTCATCCGCATTGTGGAGCAGTTCATTCGCTCCGACCGCATCCGCATCACCCCATCCCTCTTCTGCGAGGACGAGCTGCGCCGAAGGCTCGTCATCACCCTCAACATGAGCCGCGTCATTCAGCACGTGCTGGAGGCCGTCCGCCAGGTAAACAGCGAGCGCCTCGAGCCGGTCTTCGACCGCGACCATCCCATCCGTTCCACCGGCGACATGCGCGCCTGGTACACCGGCAAGCCCTGCCATGTCACCGCCAAATCGCACATCAACGTCTGCGTCTACGACAGCACCTGGGAAGCCTCCGACGCCTTTGCTCTGGAAAACAGCCAGGCCGTTGCTGCCTGGGCAAAAAATGACCACCTCGGCTTCGAAATCGCCTATCTGGATCAGGGCGTGGTGCGCAAATACCGCCCCGATTTCCTCGTGCGCCTGTCCACTGGCGAAATGCTCATCCTGGAAACCAAAGGCGAGGAGAGCGAGCAAGACCGGGTCAAACACCGCTACCTGAAGGAATGGGTGCAGGCGGTCAATGCTCACGGCGGCTTTGGCCGATGGCGCCGGGCGGTAGCGAGGCATCCGGGCGAGATTCGGGACGTGCTCATTCAAGCCGCGGAAACGATCGAAGGGGGCTGACAGCAGCATCCAGCGGACGGCGCTGCACGCGGCCGAGGATGCTGAGCATTCGGCTTACCAAACCACTTACCTTCCTGGCCTTTTCCGCCCGTTTCTCGCCGGCCGACCTTTCCAGCGCCTTGACAATCTGCTGCTTCCTCTGGAGCAGGCCGATTTTGTGTCTCTCGATCTGGGCGGCGCGCGCGGCTCCGGCGAGGCGGGAGCGATCCACGCCTGGTTTGGCCGCCGCGTCTTTCTTGCAGCACATCGTCCGGCATCGCCTTTCCTAAACCTTATCTATGTTCTGTTTCCCAGCCGACCGCAACTTCGTCTTGACCCGCCGCTCTGTTCTTTTGCACTTTTGCCGCGGAGATAAGCTCTTCTCTTGTTCGATCTTTATCGGTCGGATTTTTGTAGCCAACACCGTTGTCGAGCGTGAATGAAAGGGTCGAATGAACCGGTTTCTTGCTGTTGTCGTTGTTATCCTGGTGTTCCTGCCGCCATGGTGCACCGCTGGACTGGCTGCCGAGCGTCCCCGTTATCAGGCTGTCTGGGTAGATGCCTTCCACGAGGGCTTCAAGTCGCCCGAGCAAACGCGCCGGCTGATCGAGTGGGCGCGCCGCAACTATGTCAACGCGCTGTTTATCGAGGTGCGCAAGACAGGCGACGCCTATTATCCGTCGAAAATCGAACCGACGGCTTCGGACATCTCGCCCGCCGGCTACGACCCCCTGGCCGACCTCATCGCACAGGCCCACGACACCGGCGGCGGAAAGGCCCGCATGGAAATCCACGCCTGGCTGATTGTCTATCGCGTGAGCACCGGCGGATCGCTTCCTTCCGACCACGTGCTGCAAAAGCATCCAGGGTGGATCGGTCAAACCTACGGCGGAGCGACACGCGACGAGGATAAGAACGTCTATCTCGATCCGGGCGTTCCCGATGTCATCACGCACACCGACCGGATTGTGGCCGATCTGGTTCAGCGCTACGACCTCGACGGGATTCACTTCGATCGCATCCGCTATCCGGGCAGGCAGTGGGGCTACAATCCGATTGCGGTGGCGCGGTTTCGGAGCCTCAACGGCGGCGTGACAGGCCGGCTGTTCCGGCCGCGGCCCGACGATGCTGCGTGGAGCGAGTTCCGCCGCCAGCAAGTCAGCATGATGCTGCGGCGCCTGTATATCACCGCCAAGGCGTTCCGGCCGACCGTCAAAGTGTCGGCGGCCACGGTAGCCTTCGATGAGTGCAAGGAGGACTTCAAGAGCACACGTCCCTACTACGACGTTTTCCAAGACTGGCAGACGTGGGTGCGCGCCGACCTGCTCGATTTGAATATCCCCATGATCTATAAGCGCGACCACGTGGCGGCGCAGGCGCGCGACTATCGCCAGTGGCTGGATTTTCTGGCGGCCAACCGCGGCACGGCTATCCCCGTCGTCGGACAGGGCAGTTTCATCAACTCGCCCGCCGGCACGCTCCGCCAGATTGCCCTGGCTTTTCAGCATACCGACCTCGCCGGTGTCTGTCTGTTCAGCTATGCCCAACTCGTTCGCGAGGGCGACCGCGCCGAGACGCTTCTGGAAGGTTTGAGGAAAACGTATTTCCGGCCTAATGTTCCGACGCCCGCGATCACACCGCCCGAGCAAACGAACACAGGGTGGGTCGCAGGTGTGGTCGGGGGCGACCGGATTGACTATGTCGAGGTCACGCTGGAGACGCGGCCGCCGCGCTCGACGCACACCGATGGCAGCGGCTTTTTTGCCTTCATGCGCGTGCCCGTCGGCGAGTATGAGGTCGCGGCCAATCTCTCGCGCGGGCAAAAGGCGAGGCAAACAGTGCGTGTCGCCGCCGGCAAGGTCTCCGTGGTCCGCCTCGCGCCCTAAATGGCATATGTGGAGTTGCTACGCAAGCCGCAGGCCTACTCTGACGCTTCGCTGAGCGCTTTGCGGAGCGCCGGCGCAAGCGCCTCAGCAATCAGGCGATGACCCAGCGCGTTCGGATGGCGATCGAGAGGCGAGAGCACCACTTCGGCGACAGGCCGGCTGTGCTCGGCGCCAAACAGATCCACAAAAAGTATCCCCTCGCGCTGGGCAAAACCCGCAAACTTCAATCGAATGCGCCGCAACACGTCCGGCTCCGGTGCTGCGGGAACCGGGCAGAAGGCCAGCACCAGTGCAATTCCCTGTGCGTGGCACTGGTCGCGCATAGCGCGGAATGCGCGCTGTGCATCCTGCCAGCCGGCTGAGTCGTCCGCATAGAGTTGGTCGAGATAGTCCAAATAGTTGCGCGTGAGGAAATGCGGTCGCGCGGCGCCGGCCAGAGCAGCCAGTCGGAAATGCCGCCGCGCAAACGCCCGCCATCCCTTGCCGCCGATCGTATGTTCGATAAACTCGCGATACACCTCTGGCGGATTCTCCCAGCGCAACAGGCCGTCCTCGCCTAAGTCATACGCCGGCTCGGCGTCGTTGACCACGGCCGCGACCAGCACCGCGTCGGGCTGCCACGCCGGCCCTTTTTCCCGCAGCACAATCGCCTGTTGGACGGAGTTGTAGCCCGGTACGGCCGCGTTGATCACCTCGACCCGCCCCGATGTTGCCGCCTCCGACAGCATCGTCTCCAGCAGAGCGGGAAAAGCCGCGTCCTGCGTCACGCCGTGTCCAAATGCGACCGAATCGCCCAAGACAAACACGCGCCGGACGCCCGCTGGTTTTGCGGCAGGCCGCTCGGGGCTTCTCATGCCGTGCGAATTGATGCGGACTTCGGCCCCGAATGCGCGTCCCGCAAAACCCGGCCGCAGTTCATAGCGCAAACCGGCAGTCGTTGATTTCACAAACAGATCGCGGCTTTCCTGTGTGACGACGAGCGGCAGGTGGAAGGGAACAAGAAACCGCAATGCCAACTCGGCCAGCCCGAGCGCAGCGATTACAGCGCCTGCGCTGAGCGCCAGATTGACGGCGAGCGTCAACCGCTGCCCGCGCGGCAGGGATTCCCGACGAGGGCTGTTCATGATCCGCCCGCGCGCCTCCGATTATCCGGCTGTCGGCAAAAGGATGGTGACGCGCGTGCCAACGCCCACTTCGCTGTCGGCCTCGATATAACCGTTGTGATTCTGCACGATTCGATAGACCGTGGCCAAACCGAGCCCGCGGCCAGCCGGCCGGCCTTCTTTCTGGCTGAACGGCTCAAAAATATGAACCAGCCGCTCGGGCTCGATGCCGGGACCGGTATCGCGGACTTCCAGGCACGCATAGTTGCCGGCGGGCGCCACGGCAAAAAAAGTGGGA
>JADFCW010000327.1 GCA_017161705.1 Candidatus Sumerlaeota bacterium
CGCAATCTCGACAATTTTTTGTCCATGCTTTGGCCCAAGGGCCTAAAGGTTGTCGCTAAGGACAGGGGTGCGCGACATCGAGTCTTGCACCGGAGAAGGGGTGGCGGCTGCGTTATGGTAAAAACAAAGACGCGTGTCGCCGAGTTTCCTTTCGCGGTGGAGGGAGAGTACGCCGCAGGCGAGGGGAACTTCGCGCCGGCTGAATAGCTGGACAATGACCAGCGATTCGGGCGTTGGCGATAGGGGAGAGGTCGAAGGCTGCCCAAGCAGTTCGAGACAGCGTTTGGCCTCGTTGCCCTCGTAAGGCGGGTCAAGGAAGATCATATCAAAAACCTGGTGCTCGGCGGCCAGTTTGCGGATGGCGCGTTCGACGGGTGCGGCAAACACGCGCGCGCGGTCGCCATAGTTCAGCGATTCGATGTTTTTCCGGATGGTCTCCACGCAGCGGTGGACTTTCTCGACCAGCACGCACTCGACGGCGCCGCGACTGAGCGCTTCGAGGCCGACGGCGCCGCTTCCGGCATATAGATCGAGCCAGCGGGTTCCGATCACCGACTGGCCGAGAATGTCGAACAACACCTGTCGCGCGTTAGCGGCGGTAGGGCGGACTTTGTGCGTGGCTGCCACGCGCAGGACATGTCCGCCTTTTTCGCCGGAGAGGATTTTCAGCATTGGGGACTCCGCAGCGAGGGATGGATGAAATCCTCACGATGGATGGAATGGACGCAACGGAAAATTGGCCCGGGAAATATGCAGAGTTGGGCATATTTTAGTCCACAAATTTTGGGATCGGGCCTTTTCGTTCTAATACCCAGCGATAGACAGTCTTAATTCGTTCGATCATCAAGGGCAAGCCGAATTCGGCATGGGCGCGGGCGCGGGCATTTTCGCCGAGTTCGCGGCGCAGTCGGGGGTGAGTCAACAGACGATTGATGGCGCCCGAAAGTTTTTCGGGCTGGGCCGGCGGCACCACGATGCCCGTCACGCCGTCCTGGTTGACCCATTCGACGCCGGTTCCGAGGCGGCAGCTGACCACGGGCAGACCGCAGGCCATGGCCTCGACCTGCGCCAAGCCGTAGGCTTCGGCTTTCAGGTGGGAGGGGAAACAGAAGACATCGGCGGCGTAGTAAAAGGGAACGAGGTCTTCACCGGTGCGCTCGCCGACAAACCGCACCTGCTCGTCGGCGCCGAGGCGCGCGGCCTGATCGGCCAGCCTGGCGCGTTCCGGGCCGTCGCCAACGATGACGAGGTCGGCCTCGATGTCGCGCAGAGTTTGAAAGAGATAACTCAAACCCTTGTAGTAGCGCAGTTGGCCAACAAACAGGACGATGGGGCGTTCGTGAGCGGCGCGAATGGCTGCGGCTCGTGCGTCAATTTCTGGGGTGCGCGCGAACCGCTCGAGCGGAATACCCATCGGCACGGCGATGCACTTTTCCCTCACAGGGCGAAGGAACGGCGAGCTTTCGATCAACGCCGGCGATGTAGGCAGAATAACGTCAGCCCGCCGCAGAAACCAGCGCAGGAATGGTCCGTAGAGCCACATCCAGCGTCTCTGGCGGACAATGTCTGCCTGATAGGTAACGACGACGCGGCCGCGGGGACGGGCCAAAAAATAGGCCAGATCGCCCGTGGGGTGCGGATGTTGAAAATGCAGAATGTCGCTTTGGAGCCGCCGCAGCCAATAGGGAAACGAGGGGCAGAATGGCGATCCACTCGGACGGCCCCATTCTCCGACACGGATTACCTCGACTCCGTCTATGTTTTGTTGGATGGTTTTCCGGCCGCCCGGATTGGCCACCAGCACGCGCGTCGCCATGATGTCGCGCAAGGATGTGGCGAGAAGATTGACGTGGTTTTCGATCCCTCCAACCACGGGAGGAAAATAATCTTTGTAGATGTGCAGAACGCTGGGTTGTGTCATGGCCTCGGTAAGAAAGAACAAGAATGCGATGAGCTAAGACGAAATGGCGTCAGGAACCATGGGGGGCGGAGAATAGACGTGCAAATAAAAAATCGCCAACGGGATAGATCCTGTGCATCTCGCCGAGAAAAAGTTTCTGCTTTTGGGTATGGCCTGACTCCGGTGGCCGTGCTTTTCTGCCTGCGATTTTTCGATGCTCTGTCGTGCCTGTAAGAATCAGTCGTACATTTCATCAAACGCCAAAACCAGTTGGACATCGCGGACAAGGTTGTCTATGGCAAATTCGGCGCCGCCCCTCTCCGGCCAGTCCTCCAGAGCAATCTCGTTCCAACGTTTGCCGACAAGACGCTCCAACAAGGCCTCGCTCCGCAGCTCGTTGTGCGTAACCATGGGCGGAAGGATCAGCTTAGTCTTATAGAGGCGATGTTCCATATCCACAGCCACCAGCATGTCAATCAGGGTAAGATTAGGCACGATGATGTGGTGGACGCGGTAGACATTGGCCAATGGGCGCTTGTTGAACTTGAGGTGGTAGCGATAAATCAGGGAATTTCCTCTCAGATGCCGGGTTTCCTGCATCCAGCGGGGAGCCGGCCAGGAATCTTCGCTGTCCGGCAGGGGAGTGCGGACGATGTCCTCGTCATCGTACGGGAGACCGATTTCCTTCAGAAGGGAGCGGGCGCCAACTGGGATGCCGATATCGGGGAGGAAACGGGTTTCGGTAAACGGGCTGTGGACAAGAGAGGCATCGAGCGACTTGCGCCCTAGAAGGGAGGCCCAAAAGCCGGGCGGCGAGGCGGCGGGCGACCGCGACGGTTCGTAAAGCGTCTCGGTCGCAATCAAACGTGCCATCCGGCAGGTATGACCGGCCGGAAGTTCAACCACTTCGGCTGCATACGGCGAGGGGTGTGAGATGATTCGCACTGGCCCAACATCGCGCACAGAGCGATAGCGGGCAGGCGGTTTGGCCAAACGCCAGGGATAGCCGCCTTCAAATAGAAGGGCATTTTGTTTGAGTTCTTTGGCAAACGCATCGTTTTCTTCCGGGAGCATATCGGATAGAAGGATTGGAATATGGTCTGGGAGAAGATGGTCGCGGACGTATTTCAACTGGTCGTGCATGTTGATGCCGAAGTCCACGGACATGAAAGGCGGGGGCTGGATGCCTGAAAGACAAGCGCTTGTGGCAACACCAAAGATTTGGAATTTGGCTCCGCCAGATTCGGTTTTTGTCCATGCCCGGCTGATCGGGTAGAAATCAAGGTTTTTCACACCGATAGTCTGGCAGGCAAAAGTGCCTACTAGGGGAGTTGCAAGTTTGACGCCGGGCTGCAAAATGCGGTAGAAGCTAAAGGTATTTAGGCCGTCGCGGCCTGAGATTGCGGCGGCGGCATAGTGATTTTCATCGAAATGACGATAGACGATGAGTCCAAACTGAGATTCAGAAAGGACAAAAGCGCCTACCCCGTCGCCCCCGTCCAGGAAAATGGCATTTTTATATTTGGCGCGGAGATCGCGCAGTTTTTTGGCGACAGCCTCGTTGCGGGTCGAATCAATTCCGGCTACGCCGTTCATGAACGTCCCGAGCCCTTGTGTGAAGACGAAGGTCACCGGTTTTTGAGCGGCTGTGGCCGTTGGCGTTGTGATTTGACCGGCTGGCAGCAGGGGAGAGGCAAGCATCAAAAAGGCCAGATAAAAACAAACATAAAACATAAAACAATGCCTCATTACCTTCATTATTTCAACCTCCTAAACAAATACAGTATCGCAGATACTATGCGTTCACATTCATTTCAAATCTACAAATTCGCACATACCAGTTGCCGTGTCAAGAATAGCGATCGTCGCTCTGCGTTTGAGCCATCCGCCCAGTTCGCCTGGATTGATGAGGGTTAGAGAGCCTACCTCCTTTTTTTCGGGAAGATGTGTGTGGCCATACACAAGGTAGTCGGTCTGATACTTTTCAACTGCAATACGGGTTTCCGGCAGGGGAGCATGAGTGAGCAGGAATCTCTTTCCGTCCAGTTCGAAGCGGTAGGGCGGGGCCTGGATTTCGCCGATCGGGGCGCTGGCGCGCTTTAAGCCTGCAATCTCCCCGTCGTTATTGCCAAATACGGCAAAAAACTTGACGCCGGCCGAAACGATCGGAGCCAATGCAAACGGAGCGACAAAATCTCCCGCGTGAATGACCGTTGTAATTCCGCGTTCGCTCAGGATTTGCATGGCCTGTTTCAGCCGATCCACATGGTCGTGACTGTCGGACAAAATCGCAACAAGCATTTCATATCTCCTTTGATATTATAGATCTGTCAGTTTATCCACAGCTGACTTGAGTTTGCCTGTATGGGTGTGGGTGTAGATCTGCGTGCTGGTAATGCTGGAGTGGCCCAGGAGTTTTTGAATTTCAAGAATATCTACATCTTTCATGTGAAGGAGTGTTGCAAACGTGTGCCGAAGTTTGTGTGGGCTGATATGCTTCTTTGCGATTCCTGCCAGGATGACATATTTGCGCACAATCAGTTCGATCATTCGAGGTGTGATTCTCTTTTTTCTTTTGCTTAAGAATACTGCAGGATCAGCACTTGCCGGTCGCTCATGAAGGTAATTTGTTATTGCTTCGACCACAATGCGATTAAGCGGCACAAGACGTTCTTTGGAACCCTTTCCAAGCACACGAATAT
>JADFCW010000328.1 GCA_017161705.1 Candidatus Sumerlaeota bacterium
TGCCGCTGTCGGGCGATGACGTTCTCGGCGGTCCATATCCCATCGGCATTACGTTCCCATTCTACGGGGGCACTTACACGCAAATCAAGGTCTCGACCAACGGGTGGATCACGTTCGGCGACCATGACAGCAGCGATTTGAGCAATGATCCTCTGCCCAGCACGGATGCCCCGCCGTTATTGATTGCCGTCCTCTGGGATGATCTGGTCTGTCCGGCCAATTCCATCTATACATGGTCGGACGGAACCACCTTTATCATTTCTTTCATTAATGTGCGACGATTCGGCACATCCAACTACTACACGTTCCAAATCATCCTGAACAAGAATGGGCGGATTTTGTTGCAGTATAAGACATTGACCACGCCCAACACCGACTGCACGGTGGGCATCCAGAACGCCGACAAGACGATCGGGTTGCAGGTGGTGGCCAATGCCGCTTATTTAAAAAACAACCTGGCCGTTCAAATCAGCCGCGGGACGCGTGTCAACGAGACTGCGGTCACAGGGGCCGATGGAACATACGAAATCCGCGGTTTGCCCAGCACGACCTATACGGTCACGGCGAGCAAGACCGGCTATCCGGCAACCATCCCCGCCAACTATCGCCTGAGCGTCCCGCCTGACCGTGCGGGGGTAGATTTTAGGTTTCTGTCGCCCGAGATATCGGTCAGGCCGACCTCGTTCACCTTTACTCTTCGCCAGGGGCATGCGGCTACCGACACATTGCAGATCGCTAACACCGGAAGCTGGGTGTTGAACTGGGATATTCTAGAACAGCCCGCGGGCGGCACAACGGCGGTTTCGAACGACTCCCGCAGCCTCATAGTTCGCCGGCCGCTGCTGCCCAACGCCTCGCCGGCCAATTTCAACGCGACCCTGCCGACAGCGGAACGGGCGCCGAATTGGGGCTTTTTGTCTGCCGCGGCGGCGCCCCAGGCTTACAAGGATATTCATTTTAACTTCGCGCTGGATCCCGCAACCGGTGATTACCAAAACCTGGGCGTCGAGTTCGACGGCACCCACTTCTATATCACCGGCGGCAACAGCGGGAGTGATCCCAACAAGGTCTATGTGCTCGACCGAAATGGCAATTTCCTCCGCTCGTTTGATCAAACGAACTCCATCGATTGGGGTTGGCGGGATTTGGCATGGGACGGCCAATACCTCTATGGCAGCGATGACCAGAATGTCAGCCAGTTCCAAACCGACGGTACGTATATCGGCGATTTTCCCGGTCCGGGACTGAGCGTCTGCCGCGGTTTGGCCTATGATCCGGCGACGGATCATTTCTGGTCGGCCGATTGGAATTCCAATATCATCGAGTTTACGCGCACCGGGGCGGTTGTTCACAGTTACTCCAATACTCTTTTTATTTATGGTCTGGCGTGGGATAACGTCTCGCCCGACGGCCCCTGGCTCTGGGTGTTTTCACAGGACGGAGGCGACCCTGCTGTCTTGATTTCGCAATTCGACCCCAGGACGGGGACTTATACAGGAGAATCATTTATCGGTTGGGGTGCGCCCGGAGACATGGCCGGCGGCGCCTGCTTCACGGACAAATGGGACCCGAATTACGGCTTGTTTGTCGGTCTGACGCAAGGTTCGCCGTCCGACTGCATTGTCGGCTATGAAATTACACCGGCCGATCCGGTATTGTGGTTGAGCGAAAGGCCAAGGGCCGGGGCAACAAACAGCGGCGAGACCACCACCGTCGTCGTAGGCGTCATTGCCGACCTGGCTGTTGGCGTCCATCGCGCGAATCTTCTGATTAACGCGAACGACGTGGACGAACCGGTCACCACCGTTCCGGTAACGCTGAATGTCACGCCGGGCGATCCTGAAATCGGCGCTGCGCCCCGCTCCATTGACTTTGGCATCCTCTGGGTCGGCCAGAGCCGCACAGAGCGCCTGACTGTTCGCAATGCAGCCTACGGTACTCTGATCGTGACCACGATGACGGCCACGCATCCTGATTATCGCATCACCTCGCCGACGTTCCCCATCCATATCGATCGGGGCCAGCAGCGCAACATCCTGGTGCGCTACATGCCCAGCGCCGTCGGAACGACCACATGCAATCTGGTGATCCAAAGCAACGCAGTCACAACTCCCGTGATGACAATCGCTCTGCGAGGAACCGGCGTCACGCCGCCAGCCATGCGCGTGTCGCCGACCGCATTTACGACCGAGACGCTCCAGGCCAACCAATCCACAACGCGTGCGCTGACCGTTTATAACGACGGCGGGGCAACCTTGACCATTCAGGCGGTGTTCGACACCGAGACGGCTCCGCCGCGCCTGACCGCTGCACCTGGGGACAGCGACAAAGACAAGCGGCCGCCTTTGGGAGAAATCGCCGCCGGTGCGGAGTATGCTATCGGCGAGGTTCTGGTCAAATACAAGCCGAACGTCGCTGCGCTGCAGGCGCAGGCACTCGACGCCGCTCTCGGCGCAACCGTGGTCAAGACTTACCCCGAAATCGGCTGGCAATTGATGAAACTCGGCCCCGGTGTTTCCGTCGTCCAAGCCGTTCGGGCCTACGCCGAAAGCAGCCTGGTGGAGTGGGTTGAGCCCAACTACAAACTCCGCGCGCTCCTGGTTCCCAACGACCCGCTTTTCAGCAACCTTTGGGGCTTGCACAACACCGGCCAGAGCGGTGGAACGCCGGATGCCGACATTGACGCGCCGGAAGCCTGGGACCTTCACACAGGAAACCAGGCGGTTGTTGTCGCGGTGATTGATACCGGCGTGGACTATACGCATCCCGACCTTGCGGCCAACATGTGGCGGAACCCCGGCGAGGTCCCGGGCAACGGGTTGGATGACGACGGCAACGGCTTTGTGGACGATGTGTATGGGTATGATTTTGTCAACGATGACCACAATCCCATGGACGACAATGGCCACGGCACGCATTGCGCCGGCACCATCGGCGCCGTGGGCAACAACGGCACGGGCGTGGTCGGCGTTAACTGGCGAACCAAAATCATGGCGTTGAAATTTCTAGACGCCTCCGGCTCGGGCTACACCGACGATGCCATTTCGGCGATTCTCTATGCGCGCCAAATGGGCGCAAAAGTTCTCAACAACAGCTGGGGCGGAGGTTCTTACGAACAATCGCTCAAGGACGCCATAGACGCCACTTGCCATGCGGGCATGTTGTTCGTAGCTGCGGCAGGCAACGATGGCACAAATAATGACGTGATTCCGCACTATCCGTCCAGTTACTCGACCCCGAATATCATTGCCGTCGCGGCCACCAACCGAAACGACGACCTGGCTTCGTTTTCCAACTGGGGGGCTGCTTCAGTGGATATTGGCGCTCCCGGCCACACCATATACAGCACGGTCCCTGGCGGCGCCTATCAATCCATGAGCGGCACTTCGATGGCCGCCCCCCATGTTTCCGGTGCGGCTGCGTTCCTGTGGTCGGCGGAAACCGGCGCGGCCTCCGAGCCGATCAAGCGCGCCATCCTCAACGGTGCACGGCCTTTGGCCGCACTGGCCGGCAGGTGCGTGACCAGCGGCATGCTCAATTTGCCTGCTTCGCTCAACCTTGTGCGCCAATATGCAAGCCCGGCCTGGCTGACGGAAACCGTGCCGGCGCCTCTGCCGTTCGAGATTCCGCCGGGCGGCAACCGGCGGGTGGTGGTCAATTGGAACGCCCGCATTCCGCAAGCCATTCCCCGCCCGGGCGTTTTCTTCGGACAGGTCCATGTGCAAGGCAACGCACCGAACCTGCCCGAGGCACGCATCAAGGCCAACATGGTCGTTACGCCGATTCCGCGGTTGCAGCTGGCCGCGCAAGTGCTCGACGACGACACGACTCCGCCCAGCAACGGGGATAACGACGGATATGCCGAGCCTGGGGAGACGGTGGAAATCTGGGTGGACCTTGTCAATCAGGGCTGGCTGGCCGCAGAGGGTGTCACGGGCAATTTTTGGCTGGGCGGTCCGGCCACATCGTTCACGCTGACCAATCTGAATCTGACGTGGCCGAATATTGCGCCGGGAGAGACTCGGCGCAGCAACGCCGCCTTGCGTTTGGCGATTGCGCCGTCGTGTCCTGACGGAACGCAAGTGGTCATTCACGGATCGGTCAACGACAGTGCGCCGGAATACGGCCCGTGGCAGGTGCGATTGACGACGATTACGATTCAGCGTGTTTCGACCGTTCGGGGCACAGCGACCGATGAGAACACCGGCCAGCCGCTGGCGGGTGTAACTGTCACCGCAGGCGGTATATATGAGATGACGATGAACACTGCTGCGCTGAAAGCCCAAGCCGAAAGCCAGCCAAGTGTTCTTACGGTGCAGCCGGCGTCGTGGGTTGTGGACGAGGCCAAGGAGTCTGAATCCGCGCCCTCGGCAGGCATTCTTGGCAGCGGCGGTCCCGACGGCTTTGGTTACATCTGGACGGATAGCGACGAGTCGGGCGGCCCTGCGTACTCGTGGATTGACATTACCGGGACGGGGACGGTTCTGCCGCTGTCGGGCGATGACGTTCTCGGCGGTCCATATCCCATCGGCATTACGTTCCCATTCTACGGGGGC
>JADFCW010000329.1 GCA_017161705.1 Candidatus Sumerlaeota bacterium
TGACCACCACATAGTCGCCCCACGGCGTGTATTTGTCCAGCGTCCCTTCGCGCCAGTACGGGATTTCGTCGAGCGTCATGCCGCCGGCCAGCATCGAGGAAATCAGTGCGATAGGAAAGCCCGTGGCCTTGGAGGCCAGGGCTGACGAGCGCGACGTACGCGGGTTGATCTCGATCACCACCACGCGGCCGGTTTCGGGATTATGGGCAAACTGAATGTTGGTACCGCCGATGACCCGAATGGCCTCGACAATGTCATAGGAGTGTTTTTGCAGCTTCTTTTGCAGCTCCGGCGCGATAGTCAGCATCGGCGCGACGCAATACGAATCGCCCGTATGGACGCCCATGGCGTCCACGTTCTCGATGAAGCAAACGGTAATCATCTGGTTTTTGGCATCGCGGACGACCTCCAGCTCGAGTTCCTCCCAGCCCAGCACCGACTCCTCGATCAACACTTGTCCGACCAGACTGGCTGAAATGCCACGGTCGGCCACCACGCGCAGTTCCTCGACGTTGTAACAAAGCCCTCCGCCTGTGCCTCCCAACGTATACGCGGGGCGCACCACCACCGGATAGCCCAGTTCGGCGGCGATCATTTCCGCGGCCTCAACGCTGAACGCCGGCGCGCTGCGGGGCATGTCAATGCCCAGTTTCTTCATGGTTTCCTTGAATGCAATGCGGTCTTCCCCTCGCTCGATTGCGTCCACCTCCACGCCAATGACCTTGACGTTGTATTTTTCGAGCACGCCGCTGCGGGCCAGCTCCGTCGTGAGGTTCAGACCGGTTTGGCCGCCGAGGTTGGGCAGGATGGCATCCGGACGCTCGTTCTCGATGATCTGGATCATGCTCTGGAGATTCAGCGGCTCGATATACGTCACATCAGCCATTCCCGGGTCAGTCATAATAGTGGCGGGATTCGAGTTCACGAGCACGATTTCGTAGCCCAGTTTGCGGAGCGCTTTACAGGCTTGCGTGCCCGAATAATCGAACTCGCATGCCTGCCCAATCACTATGGGGCCGGAACCGATGATCATCACTTTCTTGATGTCGCTGAGTCGTGGCATTAGAAATTCCCTTCTACCCCCTTGCGGAACAGGCGGCACATTGAGTAAAAAAATATTAGCGTCGCAAGCAAGAACCGGCGCTGAACGGGTTGTCTATCGGCAAACCTTCGGGGTGTCAAGAGCCGGTTGAAACTGGCGGAAAGGGCCGAGAGGTCTCAATTCTATGCTGTTGAAAAGCCTGGGTTTGGCCGTGCGGCGCTTTTTCCCTTGATTCCCCGCCCTCCGCCGTTGCAACTTCCGACAGCGCTACCGGATTTGCAGCCCTGCAAGAGGTTATCGGTGCATCATGCTGTCGCTTGGGTCGCATCGGCTTCTGGTGGTTATCCCCGCGTTCAACGAGTCACGCAGGATTAGCGGGGTGATTCGCGGCATCCGTGAAGCGATTGGCCCAAGCGGCGACATTGTAGTCGTGAACGACGGCTCGCACGACGCCACGTCGGCCCGTGCGCGCGAGGCGGGCGTTGATGTAATCGAGTTTCCGTTCAACCTCGGATACGGTTCGGCGTTGCGCGCCGGCTATCTCTATGCCCTGAGAAAGGGGTACGATATTGTCCTGCAAATGGATGGCGACGGCCAGCACGACCCCGCGGCCATCCCCGCTCTGGTGCGACCGATTCTCGAAGGCCGCGCCCACGTGGTAATCGGTTCGCGGTTTCTCGGCGCCGCGTCCTATCCGGTGCCGCTGGCGCGCCGAATCGGCCAACACTTGTTTTCGCTGATTCTCCGAGCGCTTACAGGAAAAACCGTCACCGACCCAACGTCGGGGTACCAGGCCATTCATCGCGACGTGTTTTCGCTCTATGTATCCGATGAATTTCCGTCGGATTATCCGGATGCCGACGTGCTCTTGTTGCTGCATTACCGCGGATTCAATTTCTGCGAGGTGCCGGCGACGTTTCACAGCGGCGAAAAAGGCAAAACCATGCACGCGGGCTGGAAGCCTTTTTATTATGTCGTAAAGATGCTGCTCTCGATGCTCATGGTGGCCTGGCGCCACCGCGGCCGTTTAACACGAGAGGGAAGAAGCGGGAAGTGAGAGGGGATTTGTGGGAAGGGAGATGGCTGGACCGTCCACGTCGTCCATTCTCTCCATGCTGTCCACTTTGTCCATCGCCCGCCGCCTATTCCCTTTCCGCCAAACTCTGGGAGGACTCCAATGGAATCTAACGTGGTCATCTTTACCGCTCCCACACCCTATCAGCGAATACTCGGTGTTGTGGTGGGATTGGCGCTGATTATGCTCACGCTGCGCATGATTCGGCGGTTTCACCTAAAGGAAGAACACGCGCTGCCCTGGTTGTTCGGCGGAGGTATTTTGATTTTGTTTTCGGTTTTTACCGGGTTGCTAAAGATTTTTACCCACGCGCTCGGAGCCGGCGCCCCTTCGACGGCCGTCTTTCTCGGTTGCCTCTTGTTTCTGTTGGTGCAAAGTCTCATTTTTTCAAGCGTCCTCTCACAGCAAAAGCGGCAGATTCAGAACCTTGCCATTGCTCTGGCGCTGCAACAGGAGGAGTTGCGGGCGGCGCGGGAGAAAGAGATACCTTCAGGGCCAGCGCCAACATCCGCTCCGCCGCACAGGGAGGCATAGGGCGTGGTAACAAAGCCGCCTCTTCCACTCGGAAACTCGCTTAGCCCGCCGTGGGCGCAAAGATGAAGTCTTGTAAATACATATACTGCATCTTGAGGCAATCTGCTTCTATGGCTGAATCCCGAGCTCTTCGCAGCACACGCCGAATCTTCCTTGGCCTCATCCTTTTTGCGGCCTTCCTGGTGCGCTATCATCTCATCGTCCAGAAAGGCTTCTGGGCCGACGAGATGTTCGATGCCTATTTTATTCACGAATCCTGGAAAACGACCTTTCAACGCGCCTACGACTGGATCAGCCCGCTGCACATGTGGCTGGTCAAGCTGGCCTGGATGCTTCAGCCCAGCGAAATTACCCTGCGGCTGCCAGACCTCGCCTTCGGACTGTTGTCCATTTACCTGTTCTACCGGTTTGTCAGCCGGTTTCTGCGTAACAAATGGATCGGCCTTCTGGGTGCGCTGATGATGGCGCTCAGTGCTTTCGCCATACACTACTCCATCGAGCTGCGGCCGTTCATGGCCGCAATTGCCTTTGCCCTTCTGATCGCCCTGACATTCGAGCGCGCAATTTCCAAACGAAGGCCCTGGCAGCTGCTGGGGTTCCTGTTATTTTCCGTGCTGGGGCTTTACAACATGTTGTCGGCGGCGTTCGTGCTGGCCGGCTGCGGCGTGTGGCTCCTTGTGGAACTGTGGCAACGCTACCGGGTTGGGGGCCTTTCCCGCGCCGACCTCATTGTCGGGTTTTCCGGCTTGGCAGCGATGGCCGTTCTCGCCGTCGTTCTCCTGACAATGAATCTGCACCAGGCAATGGCCAGTATTGGCGACAAACCGCCGGACAGCATGACCCTGGCGCTCCTGGGCACCTGGCAGTATTGGCTGGGCGGATTGAACGACCGCTTCGAGCCGCAGAGAATCCTCTGGCCGTTATGGGTCGCCACGCCGCTGTTTCTGGCCGGTCTGGTATATCTGCGGCGGCTCCGTGCATGGCCAATGGTTCTGGTGACCCTGTTGACGACCGTGTATATCGTCATTTCCTTTATGCGCGGTGTTCACTACTACTCGTCGCGTTTCTACGGCGCGCAATATCCATTCTTTCTATTGGTCGTGCTCCACGGCGGCCAGGTGCTTTATGTTCAGGCGGTTCAGGCGCTTGGCCGGATGCAATGGCCGGCGCGCCTGACGCCCAGGCATCTTGCGGCGCCGGCCTTTGTCGCCGCCGCCGCCGCGATCGTTTGCGCTTATCTCCCTAGCTTGCGCCAGTTTCTGGTGCTTGGCAAAGAAGTAGCCCGTTCATTTCGCGAAGACACACAGTTCCTGGATCTGAACGCAGCCTACAACGAACCGATCTATCTCAGCGCCGGCGCCAACTATCCGGATTTTTATTTCCGCATTTACTTTCAGCACCACAACCCGGTCGGGCTGCCGCGGCCGTTCCGCGACGCCGCCTCCCGCGTTCCGTTCTGGGTCTATTCATTCGAGGAAAACCTGCTCGAGCGCTCGCCGGAACTGGCCAACCTGCCCCACCACAAAGTGCGGCTCAGTTTCTTCCATACGCCCGGACACCTGGCCCATGCGTATTACTTTTACAAGGACCCCCTGGACGAGACAACCTGGCTTCTTTCCCTCAAGCCTGTATCCGCCCGCGCCGATATCATGCTTCGTCTTCTGGACGCCGGGCGTTTTGATGATTTTGCCCGCTACCTGGATAAGGTGGAATTGGTCAGCAACTGGGATTTGAGCGAAATGCTGCTGAAAGTCACGCGGGCTTATCTGCGCGCGGTTGTCGAAAAGAAACCCCTCGACCTGTACGTAAAACTTGTCCGTTCGCTGGTCACTCGGATTGACGCCCGACACCCCTTCGGCAATCCGTCGTGGGGT
>JADFCW010000040.1 GCA_017161705.1 Candidatus Sumerlaeota bacterium
GGTTATGGCTACAGGCCGCGTTCGGTGCGTCGAAACTTGCCGGGCGAAAGCGGCAGCATGGGTGCCGCAGTCCCAAGCAACAGTATTCCGCTTTGCAGAATCAGGGCAAGAATTTTGGAGTGTGGCAGCCGTGCTTCCGCTTTGGAGCTGCGGTTTAACACAAGACAAACCATTCCCCTAACTTTTTCGGCCGCCTGAGAATCTCTCACGCGCGAGGTCTAGCCATCTTGCGAAGATCTTTTGGGTTGCGGCCACACGCTGCGTTAGAAGGAAACAGCAGCCTAAGACATCGGACGTCGAAGACTGCTTCCTTATAAACATCCGAGCAATTCTGCGAAATCGGTGGGTTCGCCTCTCGCCGCTCCTCATCCATTCAAAGCCGCAGCCTCGCGGTTCGCTGGTCATTCTTGCTTCACATATTTCTCATACGCTTCGGCGACGCGGCCTGCCTTGACATCGCCGCGATGAACATACACGCGATATTTCAGATTCAGCGGCTTGCCCGGAGTCAGGGTTTCCCACTCGATCCCCGGCCACGTCGGACCGATGTAGCCATATTCGCGCAGCAGCCACGTGTTGGGAAACTTCGGATTGTTCTTGTGAATGAACGCGGCAATGCCTGCGGTTGTCTTCGCGTCCACAAACAGCGCCGAATAATCCACCCAGGGTGCAACGCCGCCAATGACGTTGTCGGGCTGTCGGCCTTCGGGTGTGGTCATCGCGGCGCGCTGCGTGGCTACTTTGGTTTTGGGCTGTCCCGGCGGCGCAGGAACAGGGACACGCGGAGCGAATCGGATGCCGAAGCCGCCATAACCTTTTTTGAGCGGCAGTTCGCCGCCGATCCGGACGGGTTTGTCCACGGCCGTGAAGGTCAGATCGAAATCCATGGCGCGGCCAAATGGGTCGGCAGGGTGGACGGTCACGAATACTTTTTCATCCACGACCTTGCGGTCGTCCACATACCAGCCGTTCTGGACGCCGAACACCGCCGCAGGGGGCGTAGTCTTTCTTTCAAGCCATTTCTCGAATTTTGCCGGGCAGCCGTTGACAGCCCAGGGGTCATAGACCTTGCCTTCGACCTCGACGCGTACCCATGACCAGAAAATGCCGCGATGGTGATAGTGGTCGCGGGGAAAATCGTCGGTCAAGACTTCGCCGTCCAGTCCCCAGACCGGATGGATGTAGCAACTGCGGCGATAGCGTTCGGCAACGCCGTTTTTCAAAATCATGCCAAAGTTATATACCAGCACAGGTTTGTCGCCGTCGAAGAGTTTCAGGTATTTGTCTTCGCTTTCTTCGAAGCGGAAAACCGCCGGTGGGGCGGAAGCCGCCACGGTGCTGGTGGGAAATGCAGAGGCAAGGCAGGCGGCGGTGGAAAGCAAAAGGATGACGCAGGCGGTAGATTGTTTTCCCATGAATTTCCTCCTTCGATTACGTCGCTGCCGTCCACAGGAATAGCCCCGTAGACGACATGGACGAGGTGGGCAGCATGGACAACCATGGGCGAAGCGGGAGAACACTCGGTGTTTCCCCTCATGGTTCCGTGGTCGAGCCGAGGTCTTCCCATTTTACCAGACGCGGCTCGAACTTATTGCTCTTGACGTCGCGGAAGGCGGCACGGCCCATGAAGCACATCAGAGTGGCAATCCGTGCGGTCTCGATGTTCGAGCGGGGTTTCTCCTTTCCGCCCGACCGAATGTTCTCGACGAACGCTTCGAGTTCCTCGTTGGTGCCCTTGCCCCAGTCGGTTCCGCTGTCCTCGCCGAGTCTCTCGGTCTTGTTGCCTTTGAGATACAGCTCGCTCTTCACCAGGTCTATGCCCCATGTCTGGCCATAGACCAACATGCGTTCGAGCTGGAAGGGCTCCGGGCAAAAGAACAGGTGGGTGTAGGAAAAGATGACATTGCCGGGGAACCGGAAAAGCAAGCCGGCGTGGTCTTCGCTTGTCGGCTTGGAGTCGGCCGGGATCTCGCGGCTGATGTTGGCCATTGCGACACAGTCAATGGGATGTTGATATTTCATCACCCATGCCATGACATCCATGTGATGGCCGGCCTGTTCGACCAATTCGCCGCCGCCGAGGTCCATGTCGGCGACCCAGCCCCCGCCGATCTCCCACACCCAGCTCCATTGGCCCTGCAGAAAGGCAATCTTGCCAAGGTCGCCGGAGTGGATTTTCTCTATGGCCTTCACATAGCCGTCGTTGTAGTGGCGTTGGAAACCGATTTGGCAGATGGCCTTGGACTTTCGAGCGGCCCGAACAAAAGCGTCCATTCGTTCGACGGTGGTTTCGAGCGGCTTTTCGCAAAAACAGTGAATGTTGCGCTCGAGGACGGGAATCGCCGTTTTGGCATGATTGCCGACCTCGGTGGCGACAATAACACCATCGAGTTTCTCCTTATCGAGCATTTCCTCGAAGTTGGTATAGCCTTTGGGACTGAAGCGCCTGGCGGTTTCCTGTGCGGCGGCCACGCGCTCGGTCCGCAGGTCGCAGACCGCGGCGACCCGGACGCCTTCGGTGCGGACAATTTTCTGCAGCAGGGTGCTGCCGCGGCCGCCGCAGCCGATAAAGCCGAGAACGACTTCGTCGCTGCGAGCTGCCGCGCGTGCTTTAGCGGCGCTGCCGAGCGCCAAAGCCGATGCGCCCACGGCAGTCTTGCGCAAAAACGCTCTGCGGGCAAGATTGGACCGGTTCATGATAGCCTCCTTCATAATGAATAGGCCAGGCGTGCCGGCCTGCGTTGGCTGGATACTTCAACCCGAACCCGACTGGCAGCGAAATGGTGAAACGAGGACACGGCGCCGTCAAGGGCAATTGCGGGCGGCAAGCGTCTCAATGCGTCATGGCATACACCAGCACATTGACGCCGAGACGGAGGGCAAGGTCAGGGTCTACGGCGGCGATCATCGGGCGCGGTTCGTTTTCCCAGCCGCCGCTCAACGAAACGGGACTATAGACAACGCACGTATAGCCCTGGCGGGTTAGGCCGAGCAGTGTGGGCCTGGCAGGGGTGAAACCTGCGGCCGCGCCGGAAGGCGACATCTCTTCCAGATGAATCGGCGTATGGGCGGAGAAAATCGGATGATCGGGGGGCAATTCGTCGAGGTCTTCGGCGGGAAAGAGCTTCTTGAGTTCGCGGCGGACCGCGCGGTCGAAGTCGCGCCGGTCGCAGCAGTTGTGAACGAATAGAAATCCGCCGCCGTCGAGGTAGCGCCGCAGGTTCTCCCGCGCCTGATCCGACAGCGTAAAATCCAAATGCCCCGTGAGATACGCAAAAGGAAAGTGGAAGAGTTGGGGCGAGTCGGCCTCGACACCGACGCATTTATAGGTCGGCTGGCCGCTGGTCGAAAGGGCAAACGCCTTCATCAGATTGCTGACGCCGGTGGGATGGGGCGACCAATCGCCGGCGTGCTTGATTTGGGCGATTTCGACATCGCCCGGTGTTTCGCTGTCGGGTGCGAACACTTTGACGATGCTTTGGGTCCGGCCCAGACGATAGTAGGCAAGACAATAAGCCAGAAGATTGACGCCGAACCGTCGCGCGTCGGCAATGTCAATGCGCTCGCCGAAGTCATGCGTGTGGCCGTCCCAGCCGCATGCAACGTCGGCGGGAGAGAAAATGACGGCGGTGCGGCAGCCGACATTGACGCCATAGACTGTTGGAAAGCGGTTCTCAAATTTGTCGGCGCCGATCTTGTGCCGGAGATTGCCCAGCTGGAAATGGCTGTGAAAGAGCGGATGCTCGGGCGGCAGCCGATGCCAGGGGCAGTCGGGGAATATCGCCTGAAATTCTTTTTTGAACGACTCTGTGAACGAGGGTTTTCCACTGCTGGAGTTGCCGAAGACATAGCCGCCGGCCAGAATATAGTTGCGGATTAGGTTGCGTTCGAGGGCAGTGAGTTCGAACCCTTCCTGTCCGGAAAAATAAATCATCGGCGTGCGGTCGGGCGAATAGTTGAACTCGTTCAGTCGCATGACCTCGGCCTTGTAGTTGGCTACCTCGCCGAGTTCGCGACGGGCATAGTCGAACAGCCCCTGCGTGTCGCCCATGGCCGTTGTCCATTTGTATTGGCGGACCTTGCGGCCCTCCTGCTCGACCAGGTCGAGAATGCCGTAGTTGATCTTGGCCATGAGCGTGGGCGGAGCGGGCGGTTTCTTCCGCTCGGTGCGGCGAAGCGGGGTCACGGGCAGAGGCAGGGGCGGCAATCCTTCAGCGCCTTTGATGCGCTGCGGCGAAGCCTTCGGCGGCGGCGAGCAGGAAATTTGCGCCTGAACCCTGCACACAGCGGCCGCCAGCATGGTTCCTGCAAGTGCGGCGAGAACACATGCGGAAAGTTGCCGCTTCAACCGCGCCATGCCTTTTATCCCAAAAAGATTCATAGCCCTTTACCGCTTCGCTTATCCGATTGCCAGTTCACAGCAAAACGGCCGCAATGTCAAGCTCGACAGCTATGAAAAAGCCGCGAACCGCGGATGGACAGAGATGCACACAGATTTCAAAGACACATTGCCAATAATCTAACGCGGCTTATGGTTAGAATCATAAGATCTTCGCTAGAGGGCTCGATCTCGGGATGAATGATTCCAGGGCGGCCGAAAAAGTCAGGGCAATCGGTTGCCGCGCGATGAATGAGAACTGCAAAGCGGCAGCATGGCTGCCGCACTCCAAAATTTCCGCCCCTGATGCTGCAAGGCGGAATGCTTTTGCTTTGGACTGCGGCAGCCATGCTGCCGCTTTCGGCCGACAAGTTTCGACGCACCGAACGCGGCCCGCGGCCACAACCAAATATAAGGGCGCCACCAAGATGCGCACATTTTGGCTAGATCTTTAGATGAAAGAGTCCATAGATTCAGCGAAATCTGTGAAACCACTATGTCTGCAACAAGATTGGAAAATACGAGGGGCTTTTATCGAAACCTAGGAAAGTTTGTGTTCGCTTGATCCCGGCGGGTGCAGGCTTATTCTCGTCCTGTCTGCACAGAATCGCTGGAGTCGGACCGCTGCGCCGGGCGGGCTCCTCCCATGATCTTCTTGTGAATCCATACATAGACCGCCACCAGAGCCGCCAGTGCAAGGATCATCCAGAGCAGGTTCTCATGGATGATTTGCTTGCCCTCGAAAATCAAATCCCGATAGGATTTGCCGACCGACGCCCGCCCCAGGCCGTACCCGATGAACGTCAGAACGGAGACCCAGAATCCTGCGCCGAGCGCCGTGAACAGCGAGAATCGGAAGATGTTCATCCGCGACAGTCCCGCCGGCAGCGAGATCAGCTGCCGGATGGCCGGCAAAAGGCGGCATACAAATGTCGTGATCTCGCCGTATTCGCGGAACAGCGCCTCGGCCCGCTCCAGATGCGCCGGCTTGAGAAAGAGGTACTTTGCATAGCGATAGAGAAACGGACGCCCCAGCCACAATGCCAAATAGTAATTGATATAAGCGCCCGCCATCGAACCGGCCAGACCGGTCAGAATGGCGACGCACAAACCGATTCCGACTGCTTCGCCGCCAATAAACTCATGGCGCGCAATCATCACGCCCGCGGGAATCATCACCACTTCGCTGGGAAAAGGAATAAACGAACTTTCGATTGCCATAAAGAGAAAAATCAGCACGGGCCCCCATACGCGTGCAATTTCCACGGCCGCTTCCACATACGTCGCAAGAGTCTCCAGCACAGATGCTGCTCCTTGCCCCATCGCCGGGGCGCCGGATAGTTGGGTGTTCGCTTACAACTCGGGCTCGGCTTCTTCCACGCGCGAGGCAGGAGCCACGATCACGCAGCGCTGGCCCTCCGGCCCTTCGCTGTAGGTTTTGACGCCTTTGAAATCCTTGAGTGCGGTGTGGATGATCTTGCGGTCAGCGACATTCATAGGCGGCAGAGCGACTTCATGGTCCTCGGCGACCACCTTTTGCGCCGTGCGGCGCGCCAGGCGCTCCAGCCGTGATATTTTCCGCTCCTTGTAGTCCCCGATGTCCACCACAACCGAGGGGGCGGCACGGCCGCCTTTGCAGGCCACGCGGGTCACCATGTATTGGATGGCATCCAGGGTCTGGCCGTTTTTCCCGATCAGCACGCTCGAAGCGGGCGAAGCCAACTTGGCTACAATGCGATCTTCTTCAGGTTGGACTCGCACCTCGGCGATATAGCCCATATAATACATGAGTTTTTGCAGATAGTCGCGGACGATCTCTGCGATGTAGTCGGGTTTGACCCACGCCACGATGGTGGTCTCGCGCGGGCGTTTGTCCTCGAGCAGATATTCTTCCTCGCTGCGGTCCACGCGGAACTGCAAGGCCTCGCGCGGGACGCGCAAACGTTCGAGGGCCTGTCGGACGGCCTCCTCAGTGGTTGCGGCGGTTATACGAACGATGTTCATTTGACTCCTCCCGGCGCGCCGGTGGTGGCTGGCGCAGCCTGGCCTTCGGGCGGTTTTTTAATGATCCGATTGGCGATCAATTGATGCGCGCTTTGCCACACATTGTTGATCAGCCAATAGATGAAAAGCCCCGAAGGGAAATTATACAGCATGACGGGAAACATGATCGTGAAAATCAGCATCATCTGTTTCTGCGCGGGATCCTGCGAGGGCGTCGGCGTCAATTTGGACATGTAGTATTGGCTGAGGCCCATGAGAATCGGCAGCAGGTTGATCCCCGAAACTGTTCCCAGCAATGGAATGCTGAAGGCCAGCCCGTGCCGGGCCAGATCCACCAGCCGGTCGGGTCCGGCCAGGTCTTGAATCCACAGGAAACTAGCTCCCCGCAAATCTATGGACTCGTTCAGCAGACTATAGAGCGCAAAAAAGATCGGCAGCTGCACAAACATCGGCAGGCAGCCTCGCAGCGGCGCAAACGGACTGATGTTGTGCTCCTTGTAAAGGCGCATCATCTCCTGGTTTCGCTTCGTTGCATCGTTCTTATACTTGCGATTCACCTCGTCCAGCAAGGGTTTGATTTTCTTCATCTCGGCCATGGTCTTGGCCTGGATTTTCATTCCCTTGTGCGCCAGCGGGTGCATGATTGCGCGGATCAGAATTGTCAGAATCACGATGGCAACGCCATAGTTGTGCACGACCGAGTGGAGGAAATTCAGCGAATACATCAGGCCCAGTTTCAGAGCGCGCATCCAGCGGAACATGCTAAAGTAAAAGAGCACCTCGCTAAGATTGGCGCCGGTTTGCCGGCTGGCCTCGCGCAACAAGGCCGGCTGTTTGGGACCGACAAAAATCTGGTAGTCGAACGCCTTTTCGCCTTGGGGCGGCAGTTCAAACTTGTCGCCGTAAAGCACGACGGTGAACGGCGGCGAATACGGCGGCCCGCCGGCGGCTTTCTCGGCGTCGGTCAGGGCGTTTTTCAGCCGCTGCAGACAATGCACGGCAGTGGCCTGAAACCCGTCGGGAATCATCACAGCCAGGAAAAACTTGTCGGTCACGCCCGCCCAGCGGATGTCGCCGCGCTCGATACGTTCGTGCTTGGGCGTCGGTTCTTTGGCTGCCGCATAACCGGCCCGGCGCGGGGTGCCATAAATCGTATTGACAAAGTTGAGATGCGGGTCTTCTCCCGGGGCAAACTGCCGCACGCCCGGTCCCCAGGCCAATCCCAAACCCTGCTCGTTGTCATTGATCCGGCAGTCGGCCTGCGGCGACAGGTTGCGCAGCACAACCTGGAATCCCGTCAGATAGCTGGCGGCGGAAAAACGATAGGTTTTCACCACCTGGAGATTTGCGATTTTCGGCGACGTAAACACCACCTCGGTCGTGCCGTCGTCGAGCGCTCTGACCTCGTGCGTATAAATGCCGGTGTTGAATTCCGGGTAATCAATCTTGTTCAATTCTTTGACAATGACCTCGAGCGGCAATTCGCGCAGGGGCGTTTCGGGCCGCTGCGGGATCATCTCGATGGCCTTGACTGCCCCCCCGCTCGGTAAAACGTCAAGATACTGCCAGCTGACGGGCCGACCGCCGCGATTGGTCAACACAACGCGATAAATGCGCGTGTGAACGGTGATGCTGGTTTCAGGGGCTTCGCCGGTTGGCGAGGTGGCGCGAACGCTTTCGGCGGGCAAGGCGGCTGTGGTGCGCGCCGTATCCGCGAGCAGCTGCGGCGGCGGGGCGGTTGTCAGTGTCGGCGTGGTTGTCGTGTCACCCCCGTACAATTCCGGATGCTCGCTCCGATATTCCTCCAGCCTTTTCTGGTAAGGAAGAAGGTAGAGAATATAGAAGAGAACATAAACAACGGTGGTGGCGGCTATAAACGCTAGCCAACGTCGCTGATCCACTGTGCATTCCTTCGAGTAAGAGAAACCGGGCCGACGCACGTTCGCACGCGCGTGCAGAACCCGGGGTGTTCGCTTCCGACAACGCTGTCGGCAACCGGTCTTTTTATATGCCGAGGCCTCGTCCGAACCGCCCGTTCAGCCCCTCGGCCTTAACTCTTTGTCGCTTGCCCCAGTCGCCGACCGTGCTGACATTCGCCTTCGCCCGGTACGGGATCGAAGCCGCCCCTGCAGAAGGGATGGCACCGCGCCAGACGCCAAAGGATCAAGCACATGCCGGTCCACAGGCCCTTGCGTTCGAGCGCCTCCAGCGCATAGTCCGAGCACGTCGGAAAGAACCGGCAGCTGGGGGGAAGCAAGGGAGAGACCCCGCGTTGATAAGCGCGGATGAGCGCCTGCAATCCCCTGCGAATCCATCGGCTGGCCGTCGGTCCTGTCATGATCGGTTGCGCAGACTCTCGGCTTGCGAGTCGCCTTCGGCTGATCTTTCGTTCAACACGCCCGCGCGCTCAAGAGTTCCCAAAAAGGCTTTCTGAAAAGCGCGAAACTCGGCATCCGCAATCGCGGGCCGGAATCGCAAGACAACCTCGACACCGGGGCGAATTGGCTGCCGGCGGAACACCTCGCGCGCCCAGCGTTTGTACCGATTGCGTTGACACGCCTTGCCTACCTTTCGCGAAATGGTCAGCCCCAGCCGTCCGGGCCTTTGGCGGTCGGCAGCCTCGGCGACATAGCATACGAACCATGGAGCAGCGAACACTTTGCCGCTTGCATAGGCTCGCAAAAACTCCATGGGGCGCGTCAGTCTTCGGTCCCGTCCAAATGTCTGCGACATTGCGGCGCTCGATGCGGCCGTTATGCGCTGATCCGCCGGCGGCCCTTGGCGCGCCGGCGCGCCAGCACTGCCCGGCCCGCCTTGGTGCTCATCCGACGCCGAAATCCATGCTTGTTGCTTCGCTTGCGAAGCGAAGGTTGAAATGTGCGTTGCATAATCTTCCATCTCTCAATAAAATCAAAAAAAGATTATCTTTCCTAGTCTGAATGGATGTCAAGGCTTTTTGACCGCGTTTTTCTGCGGCGGTACGTCCCCCGAAATCGGGAGAAAGTCGTTGGCATTTTGTCAGGGTCGGGTTTCATCCCGATCATGTTCGGACGCCGGGAACGGCGTCCCTCCCAATCCAGGGGATTTACCGAAAGGCTCCGGGCAAAACTTCCCGTTGCACTGCCGCCGCGGCGGAAGTAGATTTGTTTTCAGGACGGGAACTTTATCGCTCGAACGGAAGGAAGCAATGCGAATTATTTTTATGGGAACTCCGGACTTCGCCGTGCCGACCCTGGAGCGGCTCATCGAATCGCGCCATGAGGTGGTCTGTGTGGTTACGCAGCCCGACCGGCCGTCGGGGCGCGGCCAGCAAATTCATCCCCCGCCGGTCAAGCAGGTGGCTCTGCGGCACAACATCCCTGTGCTCCAGCCGGAGAAATTGCGCGGCACCGATTTTCACAGGACGCTTGCCGCCTATCAGCCCGATGTCATTGTCGTGGTTGCCTACGGAAAAATCCTTCCGCCCGAAGTGCTTGCCGTGCCCCGCTTTGGCTGCCTCAATGTCCATGCCTCGCTTCTGCCGAAGTATCGCGGCGCGGCCCCCGTGCCCTGGGCCATTATCCGCGGCGAGCGCAAGACCGGCGTCACGATTATGCACATGGACGAAGGGCTCGACACAGGCGGCATTGTCGCGCAAAGCGAGGTCGAAATCCTCGACGACGACGATGCGCTCTCGCTCAGCAACATGCTGAGCGCCCTCGGGGCGGACTTGTTGCTCCAGACGCTCGACACCATCGAGCGCGACCAAAAAATTACCTCGACGCCCCAGGATCATACCAAGGCGACGCACGCGCCGCTGCTGAAAAAGTCCGACGGCGAACTGGACTGGCGAATGACCTCCGAAGAAATTATCTGCCGCATTCACGGCCTCAATCCTTGGCCCGGGTGTTTTTCGAAAGCCGGCGGCAAGGTTTTTCGCCTCATGGATGCGGACAAGTTGATCGCGCGCGAAACTGCCGACCTGGCCGACCCTCGGCACAAACCGGGCGAGGTGGCCGGCATCTGGCCGGGCCGCGGTCCGGTGGTCCGCACCGGCGACGGCTATATCGTGATCACGCGCGCGCAACCGGCCGGCGGCAAGGTGCTGACGGGAGTGGATCTCATCAACGGCGGCCACCTGCGTCCGCCGATGCAGTTCGAAAAAACGACGGCCTGAACTATCCGTAGTGTTCCGGAGCGCGCTCCCCGGCAGGAAAGCGCGCCGCGCCTTTGTCTATTCTGTCCATTCCTGTCCATTTACCCCATGAGTTGCAATCGCCGCACCACACCGATCCATCCTGCGGGCCGCGCGCCCAGAATTCTCTTTGTCAACCCCTGGGCGACCGATTTTTCAGCGTTCGATTTATGGGCGCGTCCGCTCGGATTGCTCTATCTGGCGGCCATTGTCCGTCGCGCCGGCGGCGAGCCAATTCTGCTCGACTGCATGGACCGCTCCCATCCGTCGCTGGCCGAGCGGCCCTGGAAGCCGCGCCGATTTGCGTGCGGCAAGTATCCCGCGCAGGTGATTGAAAAGCCTCCGGTGCTGCGGCAAATCCCGCGCCGGTTCAAACGTTACGGCATTTCCGTCGAGGCCTTGGAGCACGCTCTAGATGCGTTGGGCGAGATAGACCTGATTTGCGTCGGATCGCGCATGACCTATTGGTATCCCGGGGCGGTCGAGGCGATTCGACGCTTGCGCCACCGGTTTCCCCGCGCACCCATTGCACTCGGCGGGGTCTACCCTACGTTGTTTCCGGAGCATGCGCGACGGGAATCCGGCGCTGATTTTATCATCGAGGGCGAGGGGGAGAACGCGCTGCTGCAAATCTTCCACGACCGGTTTCGCGGGACCTCGCCGGTTCCGATGCTGGATTTGGATCATCTGGACGGCCTGCCGGCGCCGGCCTATGATCTTCTGTCCTCGCGCGACTGCCTGCCAGTCATGCTTTCGCGCGGGTGCCCGCATCGGTGCACCTACTGCGCGTCGCGGAAGATCTTCGGCCGATTTCGGCGACGCGATCCCGTCCGGGCCGCCGAGGAGTTGATCGCCATTTTGGACCAGCGCCGCGACGGGCGGGAATGCGACATTGCATTTTACGACGACGCGCTGCTGGCCGACGCCGACCGTCACTTCCTGCCGTTTTGCCGGCGACTGACGGCCGCACGGTCGTGCCTGCCCTCCGCGCTTCGCTTTCACACGCCCAATGGTCTGGATTTTTCGATGATTCGCCCGCCGGTTGCCGAGGCGATGGTGGAAGTAGGATTTCAAACGGTGCGTCTCAGCATCGAGACGGCCGACCGCACGCGGCTGCGCGCTCTGAACCGCTGCGCCGATCTGTCGCTATTCGAATCGGCGCTGCGGACGCTTGCGCAAGCAGGATTCGCTGCGACCTCCATCGGTGTGTATGTATTATTTGGCCTCCCCGGACAAACCCGCGCCGAAGTCGAGCAAACCGTGGACTACGTTCTCTCGCTGGGCGCGACGCCGCTGCTCGGCGAGTTCTCTCCGATGCCTTTCACCCGGGAGTGGGAAAACGTGCGAAGCATAGGGAATCCGCCTCTCGAAAGCGAGCCGCTCCTGACCAACAATAGCGTGTTCTATCGGCTCAGCGGCGAGTTCCCCGATTCGTGGGTGAATGACTTGCGACAGAGGATCCGCGAAGCGAGAAGAAAAGAAAGATGCGCTTCGGCGTTCGATGAAAACGGCTGACCCCGGGCGGACTTACATTTTGGCGACAGCAGAAAATGCCGCAGGGATGTGCGCAATCACATCCGAGGCGATCATGGCCCGGGGCGGAATGGTCTCGGCGCACAGATCGGCGGCCAGCCCGTGCAGGAATACACCGCACAGCGCGGCCGAGAGCGCATTTCCGCTTTGCGCCAAAAGCCCCGCGATCAGTCCGGTCAGCACATCGCCGCTGCCGCCTTTCGCCAGCCCCGTATTGCCCGTCGGGTTGATGAACACTTCTCCGCCGGGGTCGGCAATCACCGTTTGCGCGCCTTTAAGAACCACCACCGCCCGCACATCGGCCGCCAGCGTGCGCGCCGCGCCGATGCGATCGCTCTGGATTTCGGCGACCGGCCGTCCGGTCAGCCGCGACATTTCGCCGGGATGCGGCGTGAGAACCGTGGGGGCTTTTCGCTGCCGGACCGCGTCGAAATGCCCGGTCAGTGCGTGTAGCGCATCGGCATCCACCACGAGCGGCACCGGGATGGCCTCGACGGCCCGCCGCACAAACATTTCCGTTGCCTCGGCGCGGCCGATGCCCGGCCCCAAAGCGACGGCCTCCATCCGGGAAGCATGTCCCAGCAGCGACGGCAGCGAGGAAAGATCGAACCGGTGCTTGTCCGATGAAGGCGTTTCGAGCGTCAGTTCTTCGAGCAGTCGGGCGGCGATCTGCCCTTGAAGCGCCTCGGCAACCGCGCAGAAAACCAGCCCGACGCCCGAGCGCATCGCCGCCCGCGCGGCCATCACCGGCGCGCCGGTCATTCCCGGCGAACCCCCGATAATCAATACACTCCCGAACGTTCCCTTGTGGCCGTCGGCCGGCCGCGGCGGCAAAAGACCGGCGATCATTTTTCCCGTCAAATGATTCAAATGAATATTCGGATCGTTCAGCAAATCGGCGGGAAAATCCAAATCAGCCACACTGACTGTTCCCGTATAGGCAATACCCGGCTGAATGAGCATACCCAGCTTCGGCAATCCCATCGTAACGGTATGGGCGGCGCGAACCACCGGCCCCTGAATCGGGCCGCCTTCCGCAATCAGCCCCGATGGAATATCCACGGACACTACGGGCAGGCCGGTCGCATTGATCGCCTCGATCGCCTCGCCAAAGGGGCCTTTGACGGGCCCCTGAATGCCTGTGCCCAGAATGGCATCCACAATCAGGTCGAAGCGCGGGAGCGCGTCCGCCAATTGCCGGATATCCTCGACTCGCACGCGCTGGACGGCCGCGGGCAACGCCTCGAACATCGTTTTGGCATCGCCGCGGAGTTCCTCCGGGCCTGCCATAAGAAATACGACCACGTGGATTCGACGCTGGTGGAGGATGCGGGCCACCACGAATCCATCGCCGGCATTGTTGCCCTTGCCCGTTACGACCGCTACGCTGTCCGGACTAAACCGTTCACACACAGCATCGGCCACTGCCTGACCGGCTTTTTCCATGAGTTGGACGCCGGGAATGCCGCGCTCTTCGATGGTAATCCGGTCAATGCGGCGCATCTGTTCAGCTGTCACAATTTTCATGGCAACTGTTTACCTCCTCGGGTGCGAAATCTTGTAACCGAGCCGTCGGAGGTCGGCTTCGTTCTTGCGCCAGTTCTTGAGAACCTTGACCCACAGTTCGAGATAGACGGGATGGCCGAGGAGCGCCTCGATATCCTTGCGGGCCAGTTCGCCGGCTTTTTTGAGGACCCGCCCCTCGGCGCCGATGACCAGTTTTTTTTGCGACTCGCGCTCGACGTAGATCCGCACGCGGATGTAGTGCTTTTGTTCTGGGCGTTCCTTGAACTCCTCGCATTCGGTCGCGATCGAATACGGCACTTCCTGGCCGGTGAGCTCGAACAGCTTCTCGCGCACAATCTCGGCGGCCAGAAACCGCGCGTCCCGGTCGGTCAGCTCATCTCCCTCGTAATAGGGCGGATGAACCGGCAGGCGGGCCATTGTGCGTTCGAGCAGCTGCGGCAGGCCCTGTCCGGTCAGAGCGCTGATCCAAAATGTTTCATCGTAGTGAGCGGCAATCTGCGATAGGGCCGGAGTTTCCTGCGGCGCATGCTTGTCCAGCCGGTCAACTTTGTTCACAATGAGGAAGCGCGGGCATTTGACGCGCGCCAGCGCCTCGGCTACTTCGGGGCTCAGCGGTGCGGGATCGTCGGCCTCGACCAGATGATACAGCAGGTCCACGTCGCGCAGCGCCTCGACGGCTTGTTCCATCAGGCATTCGTTGAAGCGGTCGCGCGGCTGAATCAGCCCGGGCATGTCCACGAACACGATCTGGCCGTCGTCGCGCGTGAGGATGCCCTTGATCTGCTCGCGCGTGGTTTGCGGGCGGCGCGAGACAGCGGAGACTTTCGCGCCGATCAGGGCGTTCATCAATGTGGACTTGCCGACGTTGGGCTTGCCGGCTATGGCCACAAAGCCCGCGCGAAATTCGCTCCTCTCTTCTGCTCCTGCGATAACCGGCCTGCTCTCCTCGAACGTCATACGCAAATCAACATCGAGCATCCGAAAAAAGAAAGATCAAAGCAGCCGAAGAACCTCGGCGGCCAGCTTTTCCGCCCCCTCGCACGTTGGCGCCTCAACAAACAGACGCACAATGGGCTCCGTCCCCGAAGGCCGAAGATGAAGCCATCCGTCCGGGAAATCCATCCGCAAGCCGTCAGTTTTCCACACGTGCGCGGCCTTGTCCATCGTCTGCTCCAGACGCGCAAAAACCGACTCCACCTTGCCGCGCTCCAGCGGCAGTTTCATCTTCCGCATGACATAGTCCGGGATCCGACGGTTGAACTGACTGATCGGTTCGCCGTGGATCGCGAGAGCTTCCAGGATCAGTCCGATGCCGGCGGCAGCGTCGCGCCCCCTCGCGACTTTCGGCCAGATGACCCCGCCGTTGCCCTCGCCGCCGATCAACGCCCGATGGCGCCGCATACCGGCCACGACGTGGGCCTCGCCCACGGGCGTGCGGATGACCCGGACGCCGCACAGGCGCGCCACATCGTCCACTGCCCGCGTGGTGCTGAGGTTGACCACCACGGGCGACCGCCGGCGCGCCAACAGATGATAGGCCGCCATAGTGACCGTTCGCTCCTCGCCGACAGGCCGCCCCATTTCATCTACAATGGCCAGACGGTCGGCGTCGGGGTCCACGGCGAAACCTATGTCGGCTTGTTCGCGGCGCACGCGCTGGCAAAGGGCGGTCAAATTTTCGGGCAACGGCTCGGCGGTGCGTTCGAAGGGCCGGTCCATGCGGTCAAACAGAGTGACGACCTCGCAGCCCAGTTCCGCCAGCAGCGCTGGCAGGACGGCTGCTCCCGCGCCGTTGCAGCAATCGAGGACGACCCGAAAGCGCCGGCGGCGGATGGCGGGGGCATTTACATTGCGAACCACTCGCGCAATGTGGACTGCCGGGCCCTCGCCGCATGCGATCACATGAGCGGGCTTGCGCAATATTGCGCGGTGGAAGCGCCGTTCGCGATGGATGGCGAACAGTTTTTCCTGATCAGCTTTTTCCTGCAAGGTTCCGTCGGCGCGGAAAAATTTCAGCGCATTCCATTCGACGGGATTATGGCTGGCCGTGATCGCCACGCCGCCGCGCGCCTTGCGCTCGCGCACCATAATCCCGATGGTCGGTGTCGGAACGATGCCGAGATCCTCGACGCCGCAGCCGGTGGAAAGAAGCGCCCCGCAAACAAGATTGCGCACCATTTCGCCCGACGGCCGCGTGTCGCGACCCACAACCACCTTGCCGCCTTTGAGCAGCGTGCCAAAAGCCAGCGCGTAATGGACGAAGTCTTCCGCCTGCAAGGTTTCGCCGACAATTCCGCGAATTCCGGCAACGCTGATCATCGCTTGCGGGGTCATAAGTCTCCTTCGCATCAGCGGGGCGAGGCGCTGCGCCGCAAATTGGCGGGAAGAATTTTCAACGAATCGCGGTACTTGGCAACCGTCCGGCGGGCGATACTGTAGCCCTGGGCCTTCAGTCGCTTGGCGATCTCCGAATCGCTGAGCGGACGCCTGGGGTCTTCCTCGGCAACCATTTTGCGGATCAGTTCCTTGACGCTGCGCGAGGAGGCGGCCGTGCTGCCGTCGCGGTCGAGGCTGCTGGAAAAGAAGTACTTCAATGGGAACACTCCGCGAGGGGTCTCCACATACTTGTTCGCCGTCACGCGCGCAATCGTGCTTTCGTGCATCCCGACCGCCTCGGCGATCTGGCGCAGTGTCAGCGGCTTGAGATACTCCGTTCCCTTCTCCAAGAACTCCTTCTGATACTCCAGGATGGCTTCGGTCACGCGCAGAATGGTCCCTTTGCGGCGCTCGATGTTGCGGATCAGCCACACGGCGTCGCGGTATTTGTTGCGATAATATTCGCGTTCCTTGTCTTTCAATCCGTCGCGCGTGAACAGGAGATGGCGATAGTAGTCGTTGATGTGCAGATGACGGAGTTCGCCCTCGTTGAGAAAGTATAAATAGCGGTTGTCCACTTTCTTGACGACAATATCAGGTTCGACATACGAGGGGGTATCTTTGGTGATCGAGCGGCCGGGTTTGGGTTCGCAGCGGCGGATGTTGCGAAACGCTTCGGCCACTTTTTCTTCGGGGACATTGAGCGCGCGGGCAATCTCGCGGAATTTCTGCTGCCCCATCTGTGCGAAGTACTCGGTCAGAATTGCGCGGTAGATCGGGTCCGTCAGCCCCTGGCTGTTCAACTGAATCAGCAAACACTCGGCCAGATTGCGTGCGCCGACGCCCGTCGGGTCGAAGGTCTGAATAATCCGGAGCACCTCTTCGACCTCGTCGGCGGGAACGTTCAATTGCGCCGCAGCTTCCTCGACCGACAACGTCAGGTAGCCGTTTTCGTCTATATTGCCGATCAGGAACTCGCCGATGTGAAGCCGCCGCCCGTCGAGCGCCGAAACCCGCAGTTGCCACATCAGATGGTCGTACAAGCTGCGGCGTGTGGCAGTGTATTCCGTGAAATCGCGCTCTTCGTCCGGCTCCTCGCGCACCGACGCATAGGAAACCGTTGGCTCATCGTAATACTCATCCCATTCGACGTCCACCTGGTCGAACGTCTCCGCACCTTCTTCGCTATCGAGTGGAGGCGGCAGCGGTGCGGCGTCGAGGTCCAGCGGCAAGGGATTGTCCTTTGCCGGATCGAGGGCCGCCGCATCGGCGAGGTCGCCCCCTTCGGCCTCGATCGCGGACTCGGAAGAATCGGCGGAATCAGCAGCAGGAGCATCTTCGGCATCCTTCGCATCCAGGCTCGAAGGGCCTTGCGATTCTCTGTCCTGTTCTTCTTCCTCCTCTTCTTCCATCTCCAAAAATGGATTTTCGAGGATTTCCTGCCGCGCCAGCTGCTCCATTTCCTGCGTATTCATCTGCAGCAGTTTGATGGACAGCTGCATCTGGGGCGTCATCACCAGCTTTTGGGTTTGAATTTGGACTTGTTCCAGCGACAGCGGCATCTCGAAAAACCTGCGCTCTTCAGATTCTGAAAGAGAGTATTGCTTTTTTTATCCCTTCAATCAAGTGAAAACACGCAAACGGGCGTTGCCCGAGGATAAGAAAGGTGCGAACGCCAGGCCGCAGGACGTCGAGTATTTCGCCGACCCACCGCCCCTCCAGCTTCGAACCTTGACACGGCGCGGGCGGCTTCTTCAGATACGTGTGTTTTGCGGTGCCTCAGCCGTTTATTATGATGGTTTGAAAAGGGTCGGTGAAATCCAATATCCATCATCCGGAAGGCCCATCGGAATCTGCGGCCGCGCGCCGGCGCGGTTGGCGGTGGCTGCTCGACCGCTTCCCCCTTCACCTGGCTGCGTCGCGCACCGGGCGCGAGGCAGCTCTGGTTGTCTTTGGAAACTTCGTCAACAAAGTTCTCGTCTTTGTCCTTCACTCGCTTTTAATCCGGACGCTCGACAAGGCCTCGTTTGCCATATTCAGCGTCACCGTCATCACGACGGAAGTCCTGACGGAGCTGGCCGACCTCGGTCTCAACGTAAATCTTGTCCGCACGTACAGCCGCTATGCTGAGCGGAATCCCGCCGCCGCACTTTCCGTTGTTCGCCTCATCCTTCGCGTCAAAGTCCTTTGGGTTTTTGCCCTGACTCTTGCGTTTTACGCCGTGGCGCCGTTGTTCGCCAGTTTGCTCCGCAGGCCTGACCTGACGGAGTTCTTCCGACTGTCGGCGGTCGGCCTGGCCGGCCCAGTGATGATTTACTTCGCGCTGGCTCACATGCAGGCAGCCCGTTTGTTCGGGCGCTATGTGCTCGTCAATACGGTGGAACGGCTGGCGCTGGTCGTTCTGATTGTCCTTTTGGCGGCGACGGGGCATCTGTGGCTCTATCCGGCGCTGACGATTTGGGTAGTGGTGCCGTTTCTGGCTGCCGCTCTGGCGTTTCTGGTCGCTCCGCGCGACTATTGGCAGGGCGGGCGAATCGAACCGGGCGTGGCCGCCGAGGTCTTTCACTTCGGCAAGTGGGCTCTGGTTCTGGTCCTGATCGTCCTGCTGATGTATCGCCTCGAAGTATTCATGCTGACAGCGTTGGCGAACGAAGAAGAGGTCGCGGACTTTGTCATCGCGCTGCGCCTGTGCGCGCTCTTTCAAGTAGTGACCACCGGCCTGACGACCGCGCTGGTGCCGCGCGTGGGCCGATTCGAGTCGGTGGCCGAATGCCGGACCTACCTGAAGCTGGTTTTGCGAACGAGTCCGCTGTTGCTGGCGGCGACGGGTGCGGTCTGCCTGTTTGCTTATCCACTGATGGTGTGGCCATTTGGCGAGAAGGCGGCGCCGGCGGTGCCGGTCTTCCGCGTGCTGGCGCTGGGCGAGACGGCATGGTTGTTTACTGGATTTCTGGTTCCCGTGTATTACCGGCTCAACCGCGTCAATCTCCTGTGCGCAACCAATGTGTTGACGCTTGCGGTCAGCGCGGCGTCCAACTGGTTCTTGATTCCGCGGTATCTGGGGATGGGGGCGGCGGTGGCGTATGCAGCATCGCGCACAACGCTATTGCTCGCCTTGGTTCTCCTGGTGCCGGCGCTGTTGCGAAAACCGCCAGCCCATGAACCGACCGAGACGCAACCGGTGCCCTTGGCGTAGCGCAAATTCAGCAGGGGAAGGGAACTCCTGCCCCATGCGGCAATGCGGCAAAAGGTGCAGGAATTTTTCTTGACACGCTTCGGGTTTGGCCGCTATTTTCCCCATTCTTGTGTGGTGATTGCGCCATTGAAACAGCAGATGTGAACGATTCTAACTTCAGGTTTATCAGATGAAAACGTATTCGCCGAAACCGGGCGACATCGCCGAAAAATGGTATGTCGCTGATGCAACGGGACAAATCGTCGGGCGGTTTGCCGCCAAAGTTGCCGCCGTCCTGCGCGGAAAAAACTTTCCGCAATTCGCCCCGCATTGGAACATGGGCGCCCACGTCGTCGTGATCAACGCCGAAAAAGCTGTTTTTACCGGCAAGAAAATGGAGGACAAATACTATCGCTACCATACGGGCTGGCCGCACGGGCTGAAGGAAAAGCAGGCCAAGACGCTGGCGGTTGAAAAACCCGGCGAGATTCTCCGCCAGGCCATCCTCGGCATGCTGCCGAAAACCCGTTTGGGCGAAAGGATGAAAAAGCGTCTGCGTGTCTTTGCAGGCCCGAATCATCCGCATGGCGCTCAGAATCCTGAACCTCTGGTGATCGAAACGCGCAAGCCGCGCAAGGAGTAAAGTCTATGACAACCGCAATAGAACAATACTGTGGAACCGGCCGCCGTAAAACGAGCACCGCACGCGTGTATCTACGTCCCGGCAAGGGACGTCTCGAGGTCAACGGCGTGCCGTGGAATCGCTACTTTGGCGATCGCGCCACGGTTGAAATGATCATCAAGCAGCCGCTGAAGGAAACCCACACGTTGACCAAGTATGATATCTTCGTGAAAGTGGGCGGCGGCGGCGTCATGGGACAGGCCGGCGCGATCCGCCACGGCATTGCGCGCGCGTTGATTCAGACCAACCCGGCGCTGCGGCCTGCCTTGCGCAAGGCGGGCCTGTTGACGCGCGACCCGCGCATGAAAGAGCGGAAGAAATACGGGCAGCGCGGCGCGCGGCGGCGCTTCCAGTTCTCAAAACGCTAATCAAACGGCGCGCCTCCATCCAACCGACCGACATCACCGCGGGAGCAAACTGTGGCCGAAACCGACATTTCCCTCGATATCCATCCGATCGAGCCGGATGAGACCGATGCCGCGGTCGAACTGATCACGAAATGCGTCGGCGAATACGACGCCTACGACTGCGACATGGGGCAGCAAGACCTTCAGCCCGAACGGATAGAAGACCTCTACGAAGAACCAAAGGGCAAACTCTGGGTCGCCAAGGTCGGCGATCAGGTGGTCGGCACCATTGGGTTACGGCGCGTGGACGACCGAACCTGCCGTATTTCGCGGCTGTCGGTTCACCCGGACTATCGCAAACATGACGTTGTGCAGCAGTTGGAAAGAACCTTTGAGGACTATGCCCGCAGCCAAGGTTATCGCCGCGCAACCGCCGAGTTGGCGGTGCGGCAAAAACCCGCCGCTGTGTTCCTCGAATCCGTCGGATTCGAGGAATTCAAACGCACCCTCCGCAATAAAATGGTCGTAGTTACCTTCGAGAAAACCTTGTAGCTTTCCGCGCAGCGCCTGAAGTTCCTTCTGCGAACACAGCACATTGAAAGCGTGAACTGCAACCACCCGGCTGCACTCATCGCCGCGCGGCTTTGGGCGTTGCAGGCGGAGGCGGCGGAGTGAAGAGAATGACACCGCGCGTGTGCAAACCCGCTCCCGTTCCGGCCGTGCTTGCGCCGATTGCGGCAATCCGGTTCAATCGGTTCAACCACTGCTGGACTTGCCCCATGCGCTCGACTTGCGCCGGATCGGCTTTGGGCAAACGGCGCACGATTTCCCTGACCACCGCAACGATTTTGGGTACATGGATCACGATCAAGTCATTGCACTCCTTGTGCAGATAGGGCGCAAGCGCGGCATACAACATGCCCGAATAGAAAGACTTTTGCCGGCCTTCGAGGCGCTCCATCGCCTGTTGAACGCTCTCGGTTCCCAGGCCCGCCAAAAGATAATTCCCGCTTCTGCCGTAAGCGACGGAATAGAACGGCGCCGGCGGGAAAGCGAAGGACCGAATCACCCGGCCCTGGTGAGACAATGTCTGAATCGCCGGCGCGGGGCGGGCTGCAGGCGCCCCCGCGCCGTATTGCTTCTCCATGAACCGCTCGAACCCCCTCAGCACGGTCTCCATCCGCGCATCGTCCCGCACTTGAAGTCCCGCGGCCAGATCGAAGGACGGCAGCAATTGAAGCGGATCGAATCCGGCGGCATCGAGGCTGATAAAAACCTCCGGGCCGATCGAGGCGGCCAAGTCTTCACGCAGCGCAAAACCCATCTGCTCGCGGAATCTCTCCTCGCTCAATTGCAGCCGCTGTTCCGGGCTGCGCCCGGGCGGCGCGGCGGCGCGAATAGACTCCAGCGCTATGGCGCGAAGGAGATCATAGAGCACAGGGCCGTCGAGTGTGTTGCGGGCGACAAACGCGATGGGGGCCGACGAGACGGCGTCGAGCACGCGCATCCTGGCAGGCGGATAAGCCTGATAAAGGGCGCTCAACGGGTCGCGCGACGGATCGCCAAAGGGCAGGAACGATTCCAGGCGGATTGCCTCTTTTTCGATTCGCGCCCCGACGGCCAGCGGCATGGCGATCGAACCACCGGGGGCGACTCCCAACAGCCACAAGCCCGGAATCCGTTGGGGACCGTTCAGATAGAGAAATCCATGCAGGCGGGGCTCGGTCAACCCGCCGATTGCCGCCCGATAGCGCGCCTGGCTGTCGAGTCCAGCGGGCTTGCGGCACTGGTCCACAATTCGGCGGATCGCGTCGGCATGATTGGCGAGGACGAACCGCTCGGGCGTCAATTCGGCCGCCGCCATGCCGATGCCGGCGTCGGTGGATACGATTCGGACTTGCTGGTAGTCGCTCTGTTCGAGGCGAAGGCCGGCGCGCTGTGCGGTCTCGGCCATGCGTTGGATCGCGTAATCGGCCAGACGCCGAAATCGGGGGGCATCAGCCACGCGAAAGACAAAGACGGCGCCGCTTCGCCCCTGCCGGGTGGGCGGCGGCAGAAAAGCAAAGTCTATCCCCCAAATAATGGCCGGCAGCGTCGAGGCGTCGAGAGGAAAACCCAAAGCGGCTTCCATTCGGCGCTTTTCGGCAAGAAATAGGTCCAGCGGCGAAAACCCCGTGGGCACTGGACTGTTCAAGAGCGCCGCGACGTCGCCGTAAATCGGTGTGGCGGCCAGAGCCTTCCACGCCTCGGCCAGGTCGGGAATGGAGAGAACAAGAACCGCTTCGGGAGGGAGAGCGCGCGGGTCGCTAAATGTGCGGATGGAAGCGGCGGGGACCGCGCGACCCGCGGCCAGGGCAAGGAGAAAAAAGAGGACAATCTGCCTGCAGGGGTGTTGCGGCTGACGGATCATTGTGCTTTTCTCATCTGCGCGTTGTTGACCTATACTTATTCGCGCACCCCTAGCTGAATAGATTGCCATAGAAGACAAAAGGTTTGCTGGATAAAGAAAGAGCCACGCCTGGAATTGGCCTGGCCCTCTTTTGCTCGATTGGATAAGAAACGTGGCGACGGAATCCGGCGACTCCCCGCCCCGTTTCTATTCGAACGAATCGGCCGGATTGGGCTGGGGGTCTGTCATAAACGGCAACGGCTCGCCCCAGAGCGGGGTAAGAATAAACTCCGGCTCGATCAGCGGCAGATAGTTGTCCGGATAAGGAAAGGGGAAGGAAACAATTTCATAGACGCCGCCGATGGTGCGGGCGATGGCCCAGCCAACGCCGGTAATCGTGCCCACAACGGTTCCGGAGAAGGGATCGGTCTCTTTCCAGTAAATTGCGATGTTCTTGGGCACCTCGACCCAGCCGGTCAGCACATTCATCACGCCGCGGCCCAGCTTGCGGAACATGAGCGAGATATCCTTGCGCTTGCGGGTGAAATCGTCGGCCTGGGCGCGGCCGGCTCCTCCCACGATGCCCGCCAGTACGACAATCAGCGTTGCAGCGACGATGGTTTTGCGTGTCTTGAAACTCATGGTTTTCAGAGCCTCCCTCGCAACTTCCGTTGGGCCGAATTTACCTCCCTGACGCACGAAGCGTCGAAACCCTATCAGGCAAACTCCAGCAAGATCAAGAGAAAAAAACAGAAAAAAACCGTCGGAAGCCTATCCGTCCAAATCGGGAAACTCGCCCGAGGCGTTATGGACTTGCTTTCCAGGCCGGGCTGTGCCAACGAATTCCTTTGCTGGACTACCACTGAACAGGAGGTTTTCATTATGAAATGGAGTATGGCCCCAGGTATGGCTCTAATGTGTGTGGCGATGGTTGCAGCGGTCTCGGTCGGCCTTGCCGCACCGGCGCCTCAGGTCGAAACGCTTCCGATCGGCGCAACGGCGCCGGACTTCAGTCTGCCTGCCGTGGAGGGGAAAACCTATACATTGAAGGATTTCGCCGGTGCCAAAATCCTCGCAGTTGTCTTCACCTGCAATCATTGCCCGACGGCTATCGCCTACGAAGAGCGCCTCAAGCAACTGGTTGCCGAGTATCAGAAAAAAGGCGTAGCCTTCGTGGCCATCTCGCCCAACGATCCCAAGGCCCTGCGCCTGGACGAAATGGGCTATACCGACCTCGGCGATTCGTTCGAGGAGATGAAAATCCGCGCCAAGCACGCCCAGTTCAATTTCCCTTATCTTTACGACGGCGATACCCAGCAGATCGCCCGCGCCTATGGCCCGACCAATACGCCGCACGTCTTTCTGTTCGACACCGAACGCAAACTCCGCTACCGAGGCCGGATAGATGATTCCGAGAATCCGAAAAACGTCAAACAACACTATGTGCGCGACGCGCTCGACGCTCTATTGGCCGGCAAACCCGTACCCGTCGAGGTCACCAAGGCCGCCGGCTGCTCGATCAAATGGAGCGACAAGCGCGATTCCGTCGTCGAGGCGATGAAGAAACTGGCCGCCGAACCGGTAACGGTGAAATCGGTGAATCTCGACGGCGTCATGGCGGTCTTGAAAAACAACTCCGACAAATTGCGGCTGATCAACTTCTGGGCTACGTGGTGTCCGCCCTGTCAGGCCGAGTTCCCCGAACTGGTCACCATCAATCGGATGTATCGGCACCGTGGATTTGAGATGGTGCTTGTGAGCCTCGATCCGCCGGACAAGCAGGCCGAAGTGCTCGAGTTCCTGAAGAAGCGCGAGGCGTCCAACACCAATCTCCACTATGACTCCGACGACGTGGAGAAACTGATCAACCGCGTGGGCAACAAATGGGAAGGCGCCATTCCGTTCACGCTGCTCGTACGTCCCGGCGGGCAGGTGGTTTATTCTCATGTAGGAATTATAGACCCGCTCGAAGTGCGCCGGCTGATCGTCAAGGAACTGGGCCCGCGAGCAAAGTAACCCGGCGACCGCGATGACCGATCCCTTGCGATTCCTCCGCCTCCTGGCGCGCTACGGGCGGCATCCGAAGTTCTGCGAGCGGTTGCGCCGCATCGTTGCGGTCGAATGGCTCCGGCCCCATCTTTCCGCCGCGGCATCTGTTCTGGAAATCGGCGCGGGCGACGGCCAGACGGTCTGCTTTCTCGCGAAGCAATTTCCCGACACTACTTTCGTTGCCTGTGAACCGGACCGCACCCAGGCCGCGCGGCTCGAAGCTCGAGCCGCAACCATGCGGCTGACCAATCTCACCGTCCATGCTGCGGCGTTCGATGCGTCCTTCGAGGCAACCGGCTTTGATCTGATTTATGCCGTGGATGTGCTCGAGCACATTGCCGACGACCGCGCGTTCCTGGCCAACGTCCGCGCGCACCTGCAGACCGGCGGCAAACTGTTTCTGCATGTTCCTGTTCCCGGCATTTCGCAGTTCGAGGATCCGGGCCATCTGCGGGCAGGATATGAAATGGACGGATTGCGGGATTTGTTAGTTCAAGAAGGGTTTACGATCGCACGAATGGAATACACATTTGGCCGGCGGGGACTGAAGTATCACCACAGCCGAAGGAACCTCTCCCGCTGGCGCCGGATGCTGATCCACCTTCTCGATGCGGCCGACACGTGCAAGGTGCGCAGCGAGATTGGCGTGGCGGCCATTCGACGGTGACAATTCCGCAGGATGTGTTGCTCGAACCATAAAATACTCGGCAGGCGCCCCGCTTCCCTGAGGGCGGGAGCGGTCAACAAATTCATACTCCCGTCAATAATAATAGGGAAACGGGCGGCGGTTTTGAAGAACCGCATCCAACACCGGCACCGCGCTCACATGTCATACAGGCCATCGTCGTAAGAATACTCGCCGGCGCCGGGGCCGCCTTCCTCGCCGCCCAGTCCGAGCAGATCGCCGTATTCTTCTTCGAGTTTTTCGGGGTCTTCGCCGGCTTCCAAACGCCGAATGGCCTCCCGCATTTCAGGGCCGCCGTCTTCGCCGACAATTTCGGTCATCCGGCGGAGAAAGGCGCCCAGCTGGCGCGGGTCGTGTTCGTCGAGCGACTCGGCCTGGCTCATTAGGTGAAACATCTCGCGTTCGGCGCGGGCACGCTGGGCCGGCGTCATTTTCTCGAACGGGTCGTCCATCCCTGCTGGCCCTTCCTCGCTGTCCGGCAGACCCTCTTTGGGCAGCGAGGCGGATTCATCCGTGCGGGAGGATTTGTCAGGAGACTTGCGCGCCACGGCAAATCGCGACAACACCCGCTCCATATCGTTGCGATGACATTTGGGACAGTCGGGCGTTTTCTTTTCGCCCACCCGCCGCGCAAAAAACTGGAAGATAATCCGGCAGTGCGGACAGGCAAACTCGTAAATCGGCATCGGCAAAACCCCCCTTTTGCGAAACCACATATCCCCAATAAACTGTTTACCCATGCGGCTTAGGATTCCTACTTTGGCGCTGCCAATCATGCAAGAATTTTTCACCAAGCCTGCCGGCCAGGGCGTATCCCCCAAGTCGCGAGAAGGTTTCCTTTAGGAGGGAGGCCGGGGAGGGACGCCGTCCCCGGCGTGCGGATTCCCATGACTTTCTCCCGATTCCCGATTTCGGCGGACGCTTTCCGCTCTGGCACGCGGGCGATTCCGCACTTGAAACTGACGGCGCTGCGCCGGACACTTCTGTCCGGCTGAAGAACAGCAATCTCCATTCTGCCTAGTGTCAAAGGAGGATTGCAAATCATCATGACGCCTTCAGGACAACCCCCGCGCACCTCGCCGCTGGTTCTTCTGACTTTCTGCCTTTCGCTCTTGGCCTTGGCGCTTGCGGGCGTGGCCCTTCTGATGATCCACGACCATATCGCTCAGACGGAATCCGCCCCAGCCGCCCCAGCGGTTTCCATCCCGTCTCTGCCGGCGGCGCCCGCCAGCAGCGAGTGGAACTGGGAAAGCAGCATTGCCCGCGTCGAGAAAGCCCTCGAGCGAGCCTACAATCGCCTGGCGCAACCCGGGGAAAAGGCCGAGGAATCGGCAGGCGAGCAAGTGGACTCGGCGCAGGGAGAGATCGCCTCGTGGCGCGAAAGAGCCGAGCCGCGTCTGCAAGAGGGTATCGCCGCGATCGTCAAACAGGCCGAAGAAGTTCGGGCGGCGTTGCGGGAAAAATCCGGGCAGGCTGCTGAAAAACTCGAAGCGCTTCGTCAATCGCTGAAGGACCTGCGCGAAAAGATCGCCCGCAAAGAAGAAAAGTGAAACTCTCCTTTTTTCTTTCAATTGTCCGCCCTGTTCTCCCGGAATGGGCTGCGTGGAAACGCGAGCGGCGTTTATTCGCCCTCGCGATCGCCTCAGCGCTCCTGCTGTGTCTGGCCTGGCCGCGATGGAACCTCGACGCGGCCGCTGCGCTCGCCCTCGCGCCGTTTTTGTGGGCGGTTGCACGGGCTCGAAGCGCCAAGCAGGCATTCTATCTGGGCTGGCTGTTTGGCGCGGTGTTCTACTATGTACTCGTCATCTGGCTCAATATTTTGGTATTCTATTCCTGGCTGATCCCGCCTGCGATTCTTTCTCTGGCCATTTACCTCGGATTGTTCAAGGCGCTGTTTGCATGGACTGCGTGGCACGCCATGCGCCGCGCGCCGCGGCGGGGGTACTGGATCGTTGCCGCGGCCTGGACGGCGGCCGAATATCTGCAATCGCTGGGCGACCTTGGATTTCCGTGGGGCTATCTGGGCCATGCGCTGTGGAGGCGGCCGGCGCTGATTCAACTGGCCACGTGGACGGGGGTCTATGGTTTGAGCGCGGTGTTGTTCTGGTGCAATCATCTGGTGTGCGATGCGGCCGGATGGATGGCGGAGAGAAAAGAGAATGGACGGAGTGGACGGGAAGGACAGACTGGACGGGAGGGATGGAGTATTTGGCCGCAGGGGCTGCTAGTGCGGGCGGGATGTCTGGTTTTGTTCGGAGGCGCGATGGCTGCGGCGCATTGGAGCGCAGGGCATCGCGCCGGCCGGCCGGACTTTTACAGCACAGCGCCGTTTACCGTCGGCATTGTTCAACCCAACATCGCTCAGCGTGAAAAATACCGCTGCTACTTCAGCAATATTTCGGACGAGGAGCGGGCGGGGCTTCAGGGCAAATTTCTTACCAAAACAGTGCAATTGACCTGGCCGCTCGTGCAGGGCGATGTGGCCGCACGCTGCCGGCTGCTAATCTGGCCGGAAACTGCCGTTCCCGACACGATGTTCAACACGGTGCGGTGGGGCTTTTATGCAACATTTTTCCGGGATTTAGCGACCAGTTTCGGCGCGCCGCTGCTTTTCGGCGCCGACAACGTGGTCATCCGGCGCGACGGCCAGGTCGTTCCGCCCGGCCAGCTGGATTTGGCCGACTATCACCGCCGCTATGCCTTATACTCTTTCGAGCCTTACAACAGCGCCTATCTGGCCGAGCCGATCCGCGGCATCCATCCCCGCGTCTATAACAAGACGTTCCTCGTTCCCTTCGCCGAAGGAATGCCCTACATCCAACGCATCCGACCTCTGGTGAATGCGCTCGGGGCGTTGATCGGCATGCAGCCTTTCCTAGCGGGAACGGACCAGACGGTCTATGAGGTTGCGGCAGACGACGGCGGCGCGCCGCTTCGGTTCGGCCCTCTGATCTGCTACGAGTCGTGCTATCCGGCGCTCAGCCGCAAGCGGGTTCGCGCAGGCGCCGAGACGCTGGTCATCATCACCAACGACGGGTGGTATGAACGGACGGCAGGACCGGCACAGCACCAGTTGCAGGCAGTGTTTCGGGCTGTCGAAACCCGGCGCTTTGTCGTTCGCTGTGCCAATACCGGCATTTCGTGCGTCGTTTCGCCGCTTGGCCGGATCGAGGCAGAGACAGCGTTGGCGCAGGACGCGGTCATCCGGCATGCCGTTCGCGGAGTGAAAGAGTTGACTTTCTACGCGCGCTGGGGCGATGTTTTTGCCGGGTTGTTGCTGGCCATTGTCGCTGGTTTTTTGCTGGCGGAATGGTTTTCGGGGCGGGCAGGAAAACAAGCAAGATGAATCATCTCAGCCAGAGAATATTTTGGGGTGCCGCCGCAGGGACTTGGGCGTTTTTCCCGCAGACACCCATGAGTGCCGTGAATCCATGAGCGTTCAAAGCCCATCGCTTCTTTTGATCGAGGACGACACATCGTTTGCCGAACGTCTCAGCCGCAATCTCGCCCTCGAGGGATTCCGGTGCGATGTGGCCGCGACGGGCCGCGATGCCCTCGATCGCCTCGCTGCGCAGTCTTACGACCTTGTCGTCACCGACATTCGTATGCCTGACATAGACGGCCTCGAGATCATTCGGCGGATCCGTTCGGGCAGCGATCCGCGTCTGGACAGCACCATTCCGCTGGTCGTTCTGACCTCGGTCAACGACGTAAGGACCGCCGTCGAGGCGATGCGCAGCGGGGCGGCCGACTACATCACGAAGGAGAGCGAGCGGCCGGAGATCGTAGTCCGCCTGCGCCGCGTGCTCGAACAGAACCGTTTGCTAAACGAAAACCGTCTACTCAGAGACCAGCTGGCACGCGCAACCGAGTTCAGCGAGATCATCGGCCGGAGCGAGGCCATGCGGCGGATTCAGGAAGAAATCGCCCACGCAGCCGGCGGCGAGGCGACCGTCTTGATCACCGGCGAGACGGGCGTCGGCAAGGAATTGGTGGCCCGGGCGATTCATCGCGCCAGTCCGCGGGCCGACGGGCCGTTTGTGGACCTCAATTGCGCCGCTCTGCCTGACGAGAACTTGCTTCTGTCCGAGCTGTTCGGCCACGAACGCGGGGCATTCACAGACGCAAAAGCCATGAAAAAAGGCCGCTTCGAGCTGGCCCAGGGTGGCACGCTGTTGCTCGATGAAATCTCCGATCTTTCCCCGAACGCCCAGGGCAAGTTGCTTCGCGTCATCGAGACGCGCCAGTTCAGCCGCCTTGGCGGATTACGAACGCTGGACGTGGACTGCCGGATCATTTGCGCCACCAACGCCGACCTTAGCGAAGCAGTGGCGCAGGGCCGTTTCCGTGAAGACCTATACTACCGGATCAACGTATTCCCGATCCGGGTGCCGCCGCTGCGCGAGCGCGTTGAAGATATCCCAATACTGGCCCGCTACTTTATTCAGCAATTTGCGGAGAAATACCGCCGTCCGGCGCCGGCGTTCGACGAGGCGGCTATGCAGATGTTATGCGCTTACTCCTGGCCGGGGAATGTGCGCGAATTGCGCAATTTCTGCGAACGGCTTGCCATCCGGATGAAAAACCCCCTGATAGATCTCCAGCTGATCGCTGCCTGCGGCTTGCCCGAGGCGCGTCCGGTTGCGGCCGCCCCTGTGAACATTCCCGACGACGGAATCAGTCTCGATCGAATGGAGAAGGAGTTGGTGGTTGCCGCTCTTGAAAAAGCCGGCTGGAACCAAAAGCGGGCGGCGCAATTGCTGGGAATCTCGGTAGACCGGATGAATTCAAGGGTCAAAAAATGGGGCCTGCGGCACCCGACCTGGAAGGTGCACAAATGAAGGCACAAACAACGGGGAGAAGCGAAACAGGGCGGGATTCTGCCTGTCCGCGAATCCGGGGTCGCGTCGGGCCTTTTGTCCATCCTATCAATCCCGCCCCTTCTGGGCCAAAAAACCAACCCCTTAAAAGGCAGGACGCGGGGAAGTGATTCCCCGCGCCTTAGTCCCTTAGGAGGAAGGAGTTTACTTGAGGCCAACAGAGGACCTAACGGAAGGATAGGTAGTAGTGCGTGTTTATTTTATCCTCGCAGGCCTGAGGTAACCTCCTTATCGAGCACACCTCGTTTGGGCTGCCTTAGTAAAACGCAAGAATCATTCCTAACAGGAAAAAGAAAGTATCCATTGGAAAATTATTTTGCAAGAAAAAAATGAACTGGACTCAATTTTTTAGAGCTGTGAAAAAAAACAACTTAAACCCAGTAAGCTGTCAAGCGTAGCTGATTTTTTAGTCTAGAACACCCTTTTAAGACAGAATAGCTTGGAGGGCTAGTTGCAAAGTGAGATTCATTTCTCAGATTCTCTTTCTCAAATCGTTTATACACCCCTGCCGCAACAGCGGCAGTAGTCCAGTTCTGACTGCCATTGCTGTCCTTTTCATGGCGGCCTGGTCTCAGCCTTTTTACGGCGCTACGGCCAAAAAGCCTGCCGGCACAAGCGGGAAAGCCGTTAAGATCCCTGCTGCACCGGCCTTGGGGGCAACCTCTCAGCCGTCGTCCGCCATGCAAACGCCGGCCGTTCGGGCCATTACACACGGCGACCGCGGAGTCCCGATGATTGCGCTGACGTTCGACGATGCGCCGCATCCGCAATACGTGCCGCAGCTGCTGGCTCTTTTCCGCGCCGAGAATGTCCAGGCCACTTTTTTCCTCGTGGGCGAACAGTTGAAGCTGTTTCCCGACGTCGCACGCGCCATCGTGGCCGACGGTCATGAGATCGGCAACCATTCGTTGAGCCACAAGAACGCCGCGCGCGCGTCGGCGACGTCGGTCGAGGCGGAAATCGTGGGCATGCAGCGGCTGGTCAAGGACCTGCTCGGTGTGACGCCGGCGGTGTATCGCCCGCCGTTCGGCAATGTTTCCGCCGAGGTCAAGCGCATCTGCGAGCGCGAGAACCTGGCCATTGTCACGTGGGATGTGGATACCAACGACTGGCGTTCGGGTACGACGCGCGAAATGATCGTCCGAAATGTGCTCGACAATGCAACCAGCGGCTCGATTGTGCTCTTGCATGCCACCCATTTGAAAACCGTCGAGGCCGTGGCCGATTTGATTCCGATTCTCCGGTTCCGGAAATTGCAAATGGTCACGCTGTCGGATTTGCTCAAGGCGAAGTCGGCGCGCGCCGTCAAGCCGCGATTGGCACCCCACCAGCAGGGGCCGGTTGCGTTGCAGCTGTTTGAATCGTCGGGCAACGACAAGGCTCCGGCAGCCGCGCCGGCAATGCCCTCGACCCGCTCGATTCAAATGCCAGTTCTGCCGTTGCCGTGACGGAATACTTCTATGAGGCGTCGCGACTGGATTTTCTGCGTTCTTCTGTCGGTTGCGGCCTTTGTCGGGGCCGGCGTCGTTCACAATTACGAGCATGTGGCAAAAGCTGTCGCGCTGCTGCGCGAGTTTCACGAGCCGGACGCCTCGCTGCGCCTGCCTGCCGCGCCGTATATCATCGTTTTTCTGCGGATTGCCCTTTTCCATGTGCTAATCGCGATTCCCGTCGGTCTACTTTTGGCGGCGGCGGCCTGGGGGCTGGTGCAGTCGGCGGAGCAAACGAATTTCCGAAGCAGCGTATATTATCGCACCTATCTTGCTCTGCTGGCAGGTGTTCTGGTTTATCTGCACTTGTGGGCCATGACCCAATACCCGGGGCTGTTCAAGAATTCATGGCGGTATGCATGGTTTGCGGGCAGTTCGCTTTGGGCCTTTGTCATCGTGCAGGTCGGCCGGATCGCCGCAGCGCTGCTGGCGCTGGCGCTGCTGCTGAAATATCGCAGGGCGATCCGCGGCGCCATCCTGAGATCGCCGAAGGTTCGCGCAGTGCTGCTGGGAGCAGCCGGGGCGGGATGCGCGGCGGCCGGTGTCGCAGGATTGGGGCCGTTGCTTCGACAGAAACCGCCGGTCAACCGGGGGCCGAATGTGATTTTTATCGGCGTGGATTCGGTTCGGCCCGACCATCTTTCGGCGCTCGGCTATCCGCGCACCACCACACCCAACATAGACGTCTTCCTCAAGGATGCCGTGCGATTCGATCAGGCGCTGGTGCCGATAGCGCGCACGTATCCCTCGTGGATGGCCATTCTGACCGGCTGTTATCCGTCGCGCAACGGCGTGCAGTTCGACCTGCCGCCGCCGGAGCTGTATCATCCGGTGGTGCCGACGCTGGCGCAGTATCTCCAGCATCGCGGCTATTCGACGGCGTTCTTTTTGAACAACACGAACTATGCGTGGATCGAACCGACCCTGGGTTTCGATCGCATCGTTCAGCCCGCGCACAACGCCGTAGATTTTTATCTCAGCCATGCGCAGCCGTCGGCGATCCTCTATTACACGCTGCTGAACAACCTGCTGGGCTGGTTCATCGAGCCGGGTCTGCGTTGGAACGCCGCCTACGCGCCGCTGTATCGCCCGGAACTGTTCGATCGGGAAGTTGTTGCACACTGGGAAGACATGAAACAGGCGGGGGCGTTTCTGACCGTAGTTCACATGTGCAACATTCATATCCCCTACAGTGTGAATTATCC
>JADFCW010000330.1 GCA_017161705.1 Candidatus Sumerlaeota bacterium
AATTGATAGTCGCTGTTCAGGCCATAGGCAAACATGGCGAAAGCGAGGGGGATCGCCAGGAACGAGAGAGTTCGCGCGGAACGCGTCCGTGCACCGATGCCGAACATGAGGGCGGCGGCCAGAAGCATCGAGGAGAAGCCCCCGCGCGACTGACTCTGGATGATAGCCACCGCGAGAACGGCGGGCAGAAGCAGCCATAAGCCTTGCTTGCTGCCGAGCACGTCGAGCGAGGTAGCCGGAAGGATATGGGCCACCTCGTGGCGAGATTTCGCTGCGGCCGCACGGAAGTAAAACCAGCCGATGGCAATCGGGAAACACAGGGCCAGCGTGGCAGCGAAATGATTGCGGTTGAAAAACGATCCGCGCGCCACATCGCCGCCGACAGGAATCCAATAAAGGTAGCCGTGGCCGCTGAGGTTTTCCGCCAGACCGTAGATCGCCTCGAAGAGAGCCAGAAAAAGCAGCGCGCGCATGACGCGCCGGATTCGCACGCGGCTGTGGGAAAGATACGCGCCGGCGGCAAACGCCATGATCGCCGCGGCGGCCAGTGTCAGAGCCCGCCGCGAGGCCTGTCCGTCCACCGCCAGCGTCAAGGTCGCCGGCATGGGCTTGCCCAACGCTTGCGCAAACCGCTGCTCATGACTCACACGGGCGGGCGAAAGGACTCCAACAACAGAAACTGGCAACGGAAGAACCTGGAAAATCAGATAGGCAGCCACGCATACAGTAAAAACGGAGAACCACGGGGAGTGGATGCGCAATGGCGGGGCCGGCACCGAAACCGCCGCGGGATTCGCGGCTGGGTGCGACTCTCCCTCGCTTTTTCGCGACGCGACGGCGCGCAAAGCACTTTCCGAGACGAAGCGAACGGTCGCCCAGATAAGAAACGACGCAGCTAATAGACCAAAGGCAATGGCAAGACCCCATCCCCATGCGGCACCCAACGCCAGAGTGCTCCACACAATAGCGGCGATTGCCAGTGCTTCGATAAAGGTGTTTCCCCAGCCAACCAGCGAATAAATCATTTCGTCAACGAACCCGTCGTTTGTTCGGTTTCAATTTCGAGGAGGAAATCATCGTACCAGACGTCGCCCTTGATGCGATTGTTGAGTTTGGTGCTGCGGTCGCGGCAAATAATAATCTCGCCCCACTCAACGCCCTCGGGGACATAGAAACGGTTTTCGAGGTCCCAGCCGCCGGTGCCGGTAATCACGCGTCCGTTGTACCGGGAAGGTTTATCGCCAAACAGAACCACGCTGACATATAGGCCGTTATCAGTGGTCAGATCCAGTGCATTGATGCGGTATCTCAGAAGATAGACATGGCCGGGTTGGACAAAGAACGAGTGGCGTACATGCGAAAAGGCGACATTTTCACTGCCGTCGAAATGAATCCACAGACATTGCGATTTTTCAAGGCCCCGTCCGGTGCTGACAACGGCTTGGACGCCCCGCGGGAGCGACTTGGCGATCCGCCATTCGAGACCGCCCTCGAAAGTCAGGGGAAGGCTGAAACTGCCGTTCCAAAGGAAATTGGTCTGCGGATCCCAATCCGTGCGATAGAAGTCGCGCGCAATCTGCTGCCAGAGTATTCGGGCGTCATTATACTTTTTATTGCCAATCAGGAAATCGAAATAGGCGCGGAAGGCGGAGGCGTCGAAAACGCCCTCGACACTCTGCAATCCTTTCCAGAGACGGTCGGCCTCTTCCGGCGAGACCCACGCCAGACAATCGGCAACGTATTGACGGAGCAACTTGGGGGAGTTGCCGAGAAGGTCCCGTGCCACATCCAGCGGAGAAACATTCAGGTTCCAATACACCGCATAAAGGCTGCGAGCCAGAGCGGGCTGAAGTTGAATGGCGCGCGCGTGATGCAAGGCCGCGAGGCTGATCTGCTGTTGCGCCAAATAGAAATCGCCGATCTCGCGCTGGATGATGTAGTTCTGTGGGTCCAGACTTTCGGCGACAGCGAAGGCTTTCTCCGCCATGTCGTTTCGTCCCAACCGCCGACAGACCCCCGCCCAGTTGCACCAGTGAAAAGCCTCGTAGGGGTTGAGTTCGACCGCCCGGCGATATGCCGCGGCTGCGCGCTCCAGCTGGGGGGGGACGGAGGTCGTCATCCAGAAATCTCCGAGCGTGCGGGCATAGTCGGCAACCGCGGGGTCGAGGTCGGGAGCCACAGCAATTTGATCGCGCAACCCGGAGTATTCGAAGGCAAATTCGGCTCGGGCCTGCGTGACTAACTGGCGGGTGGTGACGACGGAAAGAACCGCCAGAGCAGCTAGAAGAACCGCTTTAAGCACCCACGCTTTCCATCCCGTGTGTATGGGTCGAATCATGGAGAACTTTCAGCCCTAACCGATCGAATTTTCAATTTCCCAGAGCCGCTGGAGGAGGTAGTTTCGCTTTTCCATGTCGGCCAGACAGCGGGCGCGCTGCTGCGGATTCGAAAGAATCCGATAGGCTTCGTTGATTGCCTCCTGGCGCGCCCTCCAATAGTCTTGCCGGACAGCGCCATGGCGGTCGGGATGAACGCGTTTGCTCAGCGCACGATAACGCGCGTGGATCGCTTCGAGCGTGGCAAGGCGGCCGATACCGAGAACCTCGAAGGGATTGCGAGCACCGTCGCCTGTGCCGTCCAACCAGTCCAGGACTGCGCGGACTCGCCGAACAATTTCCCCATTGCCAGGTTCATTCGCGCCGGTGGAATTGGCCAGGCTCTCGCGCATCAGCTGTTCCATACCCGCGCGGAAGGAAAAACCTCGCAGGGGGCGGCGGAGATAGGCGGCCAGGATATCGTCGGGGCGGGAAAATGAAACGACGAGGCGAAGCAGGTAACGAAGCGCCTGAGTCTGGCGGGAGAGGCGTTCACGGCGTGAGTGTTTTGCTGTTTTCAGCATAGGTCCCGGCCGCCTTTATCCGCCGCTTCTGCCGATGGGAATCGGCACGCTGGCATAAATTCCAGCATGAACAATTTTTTGCAGAACACGCCCGACCGACGCGAGGGTGCCCCGAATAGGCGTGGCCTCCGCGATGATGGTATCACCGGCACGCATGGGAATGTCGTGCCGCGTGTCAGTCACCGCCTTGCGATAATCCACGAGGAGAAGTTTTTCCTTTCCCGACTCATCCTTGCGGATAATCAAGAGTTCTTTGTTGGCTTCCCACTTCAGTCCGCCTGCTTCGTCAATCATCTGACAAAGCGTCTTGGCCGTGCGGGTCAACGGGTAGGTGCCCGGTTTTTCGACAGCGCGTCCGGTGACGTGTACCCAGCCGGCTTCGGGAACATTGATCAGATCCCCGGACCTGAGAGGGAGGTTCCATTTCTGTTCGCCGCGAATCAACAGACCATCTAGGTCTATTTTGATCCAGCCCGCGTCGGCGCCAAAACTGGGGGATGTAAGGAAGGCGCCCGCTGCCGTGTGCAGGGTCAGCGAAGAATCACCATCTCCGCCGTCGCCGTTGCCTCCTTCGCCGGTACGGATTAGATAGGCAATATTGCCGGCTTTTTCGGTCATGCCGCCGGCCATGGCCAGGAGGTCGAGAAGATTTTTTTCTCCAAACAGCGAAAAATGGCCGGGTTTGTTGACCTCGCCAACGATGGCCACTTCCATGGCGTGCGGTTCCTTGACCAAAACGGTTACATGGGGGTCCTGCAGGTAACGGCCTCGAAGGCGGTCCTGCAGGACCGCCTCGAGTTGGCGTTCAGTCAAACCGGCGACTTTGATCTCGCCAAGCGGCGGAAGGCTGATGCAGCCGTTTTCGCTTACGCGTGTCACGGTATTCATCTTTTCGTATTCAAACACATGAATCTCGATCACGTCGTGGACACCGATGCGATAGCCGCGGGAATCTTTCTGCAGTTGTCCGAGGTGCTGGCGAACGACCGCTTCCTGCAAAGCCTTATGATAGGGATCGAACGTCTGTGGCGTAACCGGGATGAAACGCTGGCGTGAACGCGAGGTGGCGCAGCCGGCCAGGAGCAAAACGCAGGCGAGAGAGGCGAAGGCTACGGATGCGGGCCGGTGCCACAAGCCGCTTGTATCGGGCTTTTTCTCTCGGTTATGTGCCACGCGGAGATTCATCCTTCCATCGGCTTTATAGGGCCGCTGCCAGACCAAAAGTTTCGGGAGCCGGGAGCGGGGGGCGGGGAATCATCCAATTCAATCATTTCCCACGGAACAACAAAAACTATGCTTGCCGTGGGATCGAGGAACGAGAAGTGGGTCTCGATTTTGACCCGGCGGCTAGCGGCTTCAACGATCCGGCCGCGCATACCACGCATCAGGCCTTCGGTCACCACAACCGGCGCGCCAATGTTCATCCGCTCGGCCATTCGCGGACGAGGTTCGTGGACAAGGACAGCTTTTAGATAGGCGATTTCGCCGTCCTCGATATGGGTGGGGATGCGATAGGCGCGGCCAAGGATTTGAAACACCTCGTTGTATGAACTGATCTTCTCGTAGATCGTGTCGTTCATGACCGCGTTGAAAAACATATAGGACGTGAAGAGCAGGTCGG
>JADFCW010000331.1 GCA_017161705.1 Candidatus Sumerlaeota bacterium
CTATCGTATCATTGACGCCGTGTATTGCCACAGCTGCGGAGGCGTGTCGGCCGACAGCACCGACGTGTGGAAAAGCGGCAACTACGCGTTCTACCAGTCCGCCTATGACCGGCGGTTCTGGCGCGCCTCGCCGAATCTCAGCAGCGAGCGGCAGGCCGAAGCATGGCTAAAGGCGGCGCCGGATGTCTTCTGCAATCCAGGCCAGCGCGGGTTCCCGGAGTATGCGCGCAAGTATTTCCGGTGGATTCGCCGCATGGACGGCGCCACGCTGCAGCGCCTCGTCAATGCCGAGCGCAACGTGGGGCGTGTGCTGGACGTGCAGGTGGCCGAGCGAATGGAATCAGGACGGGTCCGCGTCTTGCGCATTGTCGGCGAGAAGGGCAGTTTCCTGTGCACGGGAATTGAAAGCGTGAGCCGAATTCTGAACGATCTTCCCAGTTCCTTTTTTATCCTGGAGAGCGAGCATGAAACCACTCCGCCCCGCGCGGTCAAGTCGCTGACCATCCACGGCGGCGGATTCGGCCACGGCGTCGGACTGTGCCAGATGGGGGCGTATATGATGGCCAAGCGCGGATATCAGTTTCAGGATATTCTGGCGCATTACTATCCCAAAACCTCTCTTCGCCAGGCATATTAACCGCCCGGTCCATTCCGTCTGCGCCGTTCGCCATAGGAAACTCGTTCCACTGGAGGGTGCCATGCTCTACCAACGCGTCATGGTTTTTGCGGCTCATCCCGATGACGAAATTCTCATGGCCGGCACCATTGCCAAAATGGCCGACGAAGGAACGCGTGTTGTGGTCCTTCAAATGACCGACGGATGCGAAGGCTATCCCGAAGTCTGGATGAAGGACAAAATTGCGGCCATGCGGGCGGCCGAAGCCGATGCCGCCAACCGCGTGCTCGGCATCGCCAAGCGCTATCGGCTGGACCGGCCCGACATGGCGCTGGTCAACGACAAGGCCACGCTGCTGGAGGTGATGGAGATCATTCGCCGCGAGCGGCCGGAGGCGGCCTTCGTTCAGGGCACGCAAACGCTGCACCGCGACCATCTGGCTTCAACGGCCATAGCGGTCGAGGCGCTGTGGCACGCGGGCGGCCCGGTCTCGGCGGCTTTGGGCCCGTCGTGGAAGACACCCGAGATTTACGTGTATCAGGACATGGCCACGGCGGTCAAACCGTTCGCAGTCAATGTGAAAGGCTACGGCCATAAGTTTTTCGAGGCGCTGGCCACGCAGACCTCGCAGTTCACGTTGTTCCGCCAGTATATGGGAATCGGATCGGCGGAGGAATTTGCGCGCGAGATCGAGCGGCTGAAACGCGAAGGCGGCCGCGACGTCGAGTACTTTTGGATTCTGCGCGAGGTAATGGATTTCGAGGCGCTGCCGCCGGCGTCCGAGCACCGCCTGCCGCAGTGGGCGCCATGAAATCGGCGGCGCCGGAACGGCCGCCGCACAATCCCATGCAATCCCCCTCCATCGAACTTCTTGCGCCCGCCCGCGACCTCGCGTGCGGCATTGCTGCGGTCAACTGCGGCGCAGACGCTGTCTATATCGGCGCGGAGCGGTTTGGCGCACGCGAGCAGGCGGCCAACAGCGTGGACGACATCGCCGCGCTGGTTCGCCATGCGCATCCCTATTGGGTTCGCGTCTATGCCGCGGTCAATACGATCTTGCGCGACGACGAAATTCCGCAGGCGGTCCGGCTGATCGAGCGCCTGTATGAAGCCGGCGTGGACGGCTTGATTCTGCAAGATGTCGGGCTGCTGGAGTGCGACCTGCCGCCGCTGCCGCTGATTGCCAGCACACAAATGCACAATCACACGCCGGAGCGCGTGGCATTTCTGGAGAAGGTTGGATTTCAGCGCGCGATTCTTGCGCGCGAGTTGAGCCTCGAACAAATCCGCGCGATTCGCGCCGCCGCACCCGCCATCGAACTTGAATGCTTCGTCCACGGCGCATTGTGCGTCAGCTACAGCGGCCAGTGCTATCTGTCCTACGCCCTGGGCCAAATGGCGGGAGGCGCGGGGCGAAGCGGCAACCGCGGCTGCTGCGCTCAACCCTGCCGCAAGTTCTACACGCTGCGCGATGCGCGCGGCGAGGTGCTGGCCAAAGGCCATTTGCTGTCGCTGCGCGATCTGTGTCTGGCCGACCATCTCGAGGAACTGATCGCCGCCGGCGTGACGGCGTTCAAGATCGAAGGCCGGCGGAAGGATGCGGCCTATACGGCCAACACCGTGGCATTCTATCGGCAGCGCCTGGATGAGATCCTGTCGCGCAAGGGGTTGCGCAAGAGTTCCTCGGGAACGTGCCACCTGGACTTTGTGCCCGATCTCAACAAGACGTTTCACCGCGGCTACACCACGCACTTTCTGTATGGCCGCCGCGAGCGAATCGGCTCGCCGGCCACACCGAAAATGGTCGGGGAAACCGTCGGCAAAGTGAAAAGCATCCAGCGGCGGGAGGTAGTCGTTGAAACGACACTGGCACTTCATTCGGGCGACGGCCTGTGTTTTTTCGACCGCGCAAGTGAACTGCGCGGATCGGTCGTCAATGCGGTTCGCGGAAATACCATTGTGCTGGAAAAGACCGACGGGCTTCGCGCGGGCATGGTGCTCTATCGCAACCGCGACCACGTCTTCCTGAGCCGCCTGGAGCGCAGCCGCGCCGAGCGCCGCATCGCCGTCTCGCTGACCCTTCTGCAAACCGCCGAGGGGCTCTTGCTTCGCGCCGAAGACGAGGACGCGAACCGTGCTGAATTCGCCCTGGCAACCGCACTCGAACCGGCAGACAAGCCCGAGCAGGCGCTGGCAGCCATTCGCCGGCAGTTGGAGAAAATGGGCGGGAGCATTTTCTCCTGCCGCTCGCTTCAGATTGAAATAGCACGCGTTTGTTTCGTGCCAGTTTCGCGGCTCAATGCTCTGCGGCGCGGCGTGCTGGAAAACCTGGCGGCCGCGCGCGAAGCCGCGCGTCCGGTCTGCCGGCGGCCGTTTGTGCGAAGCACCGTTCCCTATCCCGAAAAAACGCTCAGCTATCTGGGCAATGTTCTCAACCGACACGCCGAAGCCTTCTACCGCCGCCACGGCGTCGAGCACATCGAGCCAGCGGCAGAATCGGGACTCGACCTGCGCGGGCGCCGCGTGATGGTCTCGCGCTATTGCCTGCTGTATGAGTTGGGGCATTGCGACGGCGCGAAAAAGCACGTCCCGCCCACCGAGCCGCTCGCACTCGTGGACGCAGAAGGCCGCCGCCTGCAACTGGCCTTCCGCTGCGACCGCTGCGAAATGGAAGTGGTCCTACCGCGGTCCAAGTAGAACACTGCGATTCCATCCAAACCATTCGACTCTCTCCTGGCCCCGGGTCTCCGGCCACAGTCTAAAAAGACCGACGTGGTGTTTTACTTGACGCACTGCTCCTGCTCCCTCAGCGTTCCAGAAGAGGCTTAGTGCAAGGCCGAGCAAAGAAAGGAATGGGTTGGACGCGAAGGTGGATTTCTGCAATTCCGCGCGCCGCGGGCTGCTGGGCGATGCTTTGCCTCGCGATGGCCGCGGGATCCTGAAGAGATGGATCTTGAACAGGCGGGAACGAACCCCAGAGGCACAAGGGGAGCGCCTCCCTGGGTGTCTTTGTGCGCGGGCGGCAAGAGCGCCCTTTTCCCCTCATCCCACACGAACAGGAATGACGATGAAAGCCAAACATGGATTGGTTGCTGACGTGATGGTGGTCATTCTTTTGGCAGGACCTGGAATGTGCCGTGCTCAGGCGGCGCCGGCGCCCCAAAGCACAATGCCGGCTGTGAACGCGCCGCCGTCGGCACTGCCGGCGGGTGTGCCGACCGATTGGTGGACAACCGTTCAGAAGAACATTGCCGCTGAGGAATACCGCGTCACATGGCAGGAGAGAGCCGCGCTCCCGGAGATAGCCGGCCAATGGGACGAATCGCTCGGGCCCAACCGGTCCAACCCGTCCCCAATCGGTTTATGGCAGGCGCCGAACCGGGCGCAAAATCTCCGCACCTACTTTACCGACAGGGGTCCCCGCATCGTTCGCCGCACCGAGGAGACGCCCTCGTGGATGTGGGGACTGGAGATTTTGGGTTTTGGAATTTCGATTTTAGATTCCGAAGAAAGCCCGCCGATTCCCGCAGCAACAGAAACAAAGGTCAATAGCAACCGCATTGAGTTTCATCGCGGCAATCTCATCGAATGGTACGTGAACGATCCCAGGGGCCTCGAGCAGGGCTTTACGATTTTGGACTTTGGATTGCCGATTGCGGAAGAGAACTCTGACAGGATTGACAAGATGCACAGGATAGGAAACGAAGGGAACAACGCTTCTGATCCTGTCAATCCTGTAAATGCTGTTCAAACTTCGCTTCCGCAATCCAAAATCATCCTCGATCTGGCCATTCGAGGCAATCTCCATCCCGGCATGATGCCCGATGGCAAAACGATCGAGTTTCTGACCGACGGCGGCGTTGGCGTGA
>JADFCW010000332.1 GCA_017161705.1 Candidatus Sumerlaeota bacterium
TTTCACGACGCTAACCCGACGAATTCCAGAGATCGTTTTGGGCGCTCTGGTTTCGCCCAAAATCCCCGATGTAACTCGGGTTTTTCTCTTGTCCAACTATGCCAAGTGGGCTGCCGTTCAAACTGAATCAATTCAAACCGAATTCGTTGAATACCTAACCAAGGCCATATCGTTTGCTCAACAGACTATGAAGGACCCGGCGCTGGCTCTGGGAGAGGGCTACGTTCTTGCAGATTTTTACCGCAGGACCGGGCGTCTTTCCGAGGCAAAACGTCTCGCCGAAAGTTTTACTCAGCGCTATCCTAATCGCTGGCGCGCATGGATGATCCGTGTATTGGCAGCAGAATCAGAAGAAGAAAAAAAAGAGGTGCTCCGAGCCGCCGCACGCCAACTGGGCAATCCCGCTGGCTGGTCATACTATCCATTTTTCAACGAGGGCACTTTATGGGAATTTTGTCAGTCGCTAGCGGACGTCTATCTGGAGTTGGCTGAATATCCCCGTGCGGAGACGCTTTACCATCACGCAGCAAGTATGTTCCGCTCTCTGGCTGAACCTTGTATTAGCCTTGCCCTCCGCGTCTATTATCCTCTTGGGCAATATGAAAAAGCCCTGGCGTTATGGCAGGAAGCCCACTCTCGTGAGCCCAATCATCCTTTCTTAACAGAAGTTAACTACCGGGCATGGGAAACGCGGCTTCGCGCCGGACAGATTCTGGTCTGGATTGGGGATTCTTCGCCGCCGAAGGAAGAAATCCTCCGCCGACTTGAATCCCTTCAAGACCCATCCTTTTTCATCGAGGAAATCCGGTTCCGCATCAACCATCCTCATCGGCCCCATCCTAACCTCACGGACCGGAGACTCGCGGATCTGGCTGTCGCTTTGTATCCGGAGGTTTTGCAGCGGGGCGATCCCGAACGCATGCTCCGCGAAGGCGCAATCCTGTTGATGCACATCAATGAAATTGGTTACACAAAAGGAGTGCGAGATTTTGCCGAAAGTATCGTAGAGGCGTTTTCGAGCACCTTAGCACCTTTGGATGCCGATAAAAAAATCGCCGCCGGCATGTCGCTCCTGGAACTGCTGCGCTCGATGCAATTGGAAGCGACCGCCGAACGACTCCAAGCCGACCTTGTTCGCGAATATGGCGACCGCCGCGAGGTCGGCTGGCTAAACCCGCAGGCCTCGTCCACGTGGATCCATACATATGACTGGTTGAACGACCCTATCCGGCTTCACAGCTGCACAGTGAGTTCGCAAACCCGTGAAGGCACAATCGCCACGCGGCTGCAACCCCGCGTACTGCTCTTTGTCAGAGCCTGTCCCAAACCTTTCGCTGCCAACGGTTCGTATGCGCTTCAATTGGATCTGAAAGTTGACGGCGCCCCCGTCACATCATCTGCCAAAATGATGGTGTATCTGAATACACGCAGCGGAAAAGACACAAAGGGCTCGGATTGGGGGGAATTCGATGCGTTCTCGGTACCGTTGGCGCCGCATGGACAAACGAAAACCTATCTCTTGCCGATGCGTTCCTCTTTAAAAGAAGCCAAATTCGTCTATCACATAATGGTTCAAGTTCTCAATCTGCAAACGTCCCACACGCTGGAACTGTCCAATTTGCGTCTGCTTCGCCTTGCGGCATCGTTGAACGATCCAGAGCCGGAGCCAGAGGGCTTCATTCCGTTCAAGACTAGCGCGGACAATCTTGTCCTGATCACCGCCCGGCATCCCCTTTCGACCACATCGCCTCTGCTGCTGGACAATCGGCCGCTCGCACTTCTGGGAGAAATGAGGTTGACTTCCGGCGAGCATTGTCTTCTCTTGCCCCGCGACTGGGCTACCACCGACGCCACCGTTCGCGTGATCGGCCGCGAATACACCGCATCCGAGTTCGAGGATGTCAAAGGCGGCACCATTGCCTATGGCGAGGCGACACTTTTCGGCAATGACTCGAGATTTGATCTGCCGACCTCAATCCCCGCCGGTTCGCTGTGTCGCGTAAAGATCGAGTCTCTCGATTCCTCGATCAATGACGTTGTTCTCGCTCTCCGCGCCGGCGGCAGCGAACTTGCCCGCTATACGTTCGCTCGGCGCGACAACACGTTTTCGTGGCAGGAGCAGACGATTACGGCCACGACCGACATTGCGCGGCTGGCGGTTGCCTTTGTCAGCGACTATCACGGGCCCGAGGGCGACCTGAACGCGCGGGTTCGGGGCGTGCGCGTCATCCGCATCGGGCGCGAATTCCAAGCCGCCCAGTTCGAGAACCTGACCGGCGGCGATGTCGAGGGCGCCAAGGCGCGGCTGTTCGGCCAGGAATCGGGCTTCGACGTTTCGTTCGCCATGGATGCCGGAACGACCTACATTGTGGCGGTCGAGGGCAGGCATGGCAAGCCGGCGCCGGTTCTGCTTGCCGTGCGGGACCGCGACTCGACGCTGACGCTCGGCGAAATGGCGTTCGACCGCGGCGACGACAGTTTCACGCAGGAGCAGATCACGGTCGTGCCCGAGCGGCCATTGCGCGGAATTCGGATTGCGTTTGTCAACGACTATACCGGGCCGGAAGGCGACCGTAACGCAGCGGTTCGGCGCGTGCGGATTCTGGACGCGCTCCTGCTGAAAGGGCCGGAGTAGTCGGCGGGTACGTGGCGCGGTTCAGTTGGCGGTTTTCAGCTCGGAGAACACGGAGCGGAGGAATCGCGCGCGCGCCAGGCCTCGTTCGACGGGGGGCATTTCGCTGCCTTCGGCGATTTGCAGATGGCCCGGCTGCATGGCCACGATGAAGCGGTTCAGGCGATGGTGCGTGAGGGTGGGGAAATATCCGCGCTCGATGCCGAGGCGAATGGGGCTGAGCAGCTGGAAGGCCTCCTTGGATGACATAATGCGGGCATGGGTCAGCACGCCATAGGCGCGCCAGATGACATCCTCGACCTGCCAGTGTCGTTTATCTAGCAGACTGGCGCGGGCAGCCTCTTCGCGGCTGACCAGTCGTTCGATGAATTTTTGCAGTCCCTCGAGAATCTCCACATCGGTCTTGCCCAGCGTGACCTCATTGGAGATTTGATAGAAGTCGCCGAGAAACTCCGAGTTCTCGCCATAGTATCCGCGCACGGCCAGGCCGTGGTGGGGAATGGTCTTGATGATTTCGTCCATCTGGCGCGTCATCACCAGACCGGGCAAGTGGAGCATGACCGAGGCGCGCATGCCGGTGCCGACGTTGGTGGGGCAGGCGGTCAGGAAGCCGTATTTGTCCGAACAGGCATAGCAAAGCGAGCGGCCCACGACGGTGTCCACGGCATGGATTTCCTCCCACGCGGCCGTCAGTTGCAGTCCCGACCGCAGGCAATACATGCGCAGGTGGTCCTCTTCGTTGACCATGATGGCGCAGCTGCGTTTTGGGTCGAAATGGAGGACGCGGAATTCGCCGCCCTGTTCGAGTTCCGGACTGATGATGTGGTTTTCGCGGAGAAACATGCGCTCGACGGCGCGACAGGCCCCGATATCAATCCGCGCAAACTCCTTCAGCGCCGCTTCGCTGCGGATCAGGCGGTCCACCGCCTCGCAAACCTGACGCAGGTCCTTGCTGTCGGCATGGGGCGGAAAGACAATCCGTTCGAGGTTGCGCGCCAGTCGCACGCGGCTGGAGATCACCACGTGGGACACCGGTCCCGGCGGCTCAGCCCAGTTTTCTGTCAGCCTAACGACATCCATTCGTGCATGCCTACCGATGATGAAAAAACGCGCGGCGCCGGAAGCGCAGAGGCGTTTGATTCTTATCTTTTCGACGCGTGAATTCCACCATTTGTGAGGTTTCGGATTTTAGATTCTTTCGTTTAAAGACCCGGCCAAAATGCACGCATCTTTATAGTATCGAATGTTTGATTACGCCCGCAGGCCGCATAAAGTGCGGCGAAAAACGTGTCGGGCAAAAGCGGCAGCGCGGGCTGCCGCACTCCAAAGTTCCAGCCTTCCACTTTGCGGCATTAGAAGTTTGCGAAGCAACCGTTTTGGACTGCGGCAGCCATGCTGCCGCTTTGCAGCCCTGGTTCATCGTGAGAGCCAGCCGTTTTGTGAAGACCATCTTGGTTGCGGCAGCAGACCGCGTTGGATTTCGGATGGAAAACCGCACTGCATTGTCTTCCTTTTTTCCCGCCGTATCAAGAGGTGTTGGATGTCTTTGACTCGGTTTCCGCTTTCAGCCGCCGAATTTCGTCCCGCAGTCTCGCCGCCAGCTCGAAGTCCTCGTCGGCAATGGCAATTTCAAGACGCTTTTGCAGCGCGTCCAGCGACACAGCAGGCGCGGCACCCGGCTTTGCCGGCACCGGCGGTGTCCCGGTGTGGCGCACGGTTCCGTGGTGGCGCCGCAGGTCGTCCTGCAAAGGTTTTTCGAACGCGCGGTAGCAATCGCC
>JADFCW010000333.1 GCA_017161705.1 Candidatus Sumerlaeota bacterium
GACCCTTACCTTTCGCAGCGAAAGCGCTCCTTGAGTGTTTCGCGAATGCGGTACAGCGCCACTTTTACAGCGCCGGCGGTCATGCCCGTCGCTTGTGCGATTTCCGCAATACTCATTTCTTCCTGATAAAAGAGCGTAAAAAGCATCGCCGCTCGGGGCGGCATCGCCTCGACGGCCTCGGCCAGTCGCCGCCGCTGCTCCCGGCTCAGCGCCTGCTGCGTCGGCGTGGCGCCTGCGTCGGCAATTTCCAATTGCCCGCGCCCGTCCTCGCAGTCCGCCTCGATACTGAGAATCACTGCGCGCGGAGTTCGCAATGCGTTCAACGCAAGATTGCGCGCAATGCAGAACAACCATGTCCGGAACGCCCATCGCTCGTCGTAATCGCTCAGATGCCGCCATACGCGGACGAAAACTTCCTGCGCCAGGTCCTCCGCCTCTTCGTGATGCTTTACCATCCGCAGCAAAAAACTATACACGCGGTCGCGATAAAAATCCACCAGCCGGCGGAACGCCTCCGAATCTCCCGCGCG
>JADFCW010000334.1 GCA_017161705.1 Candidatus Sumerlaeota bacterium
TGCCGCAGCAATCCATTCACGCTCGCTTTCTGATCCAGCGGCACTGCCAATATCCAGCGGCATCCCCACGAATCCTGGCTCCCTGCACCCTGCCAAACAATGAATGCAGCGGCCTGCTCGGCCTCACCATTGCGGCGAAACCGGCCGCTCGGGTCCGGGTTGCGCGCCCGGCGCCAGACCTTGCCGCTCGCCCGCTTTCGGACGCACCGCGCCCAGCCGCGGTCCCAGCCGTTGTCCCTGGGCGGCTCGCTCCTTGACCAGGTCGCTCAGATCGGCCGTCTTGACCGACGCGGCCACGCCGACCACATTCCCTTTCAGCTCCGAAGTTGCCTGACTGGCGATCTCCGCAATCTTGGGCGACTGCGTCTGAATCTGGCCCAGTGCAATCGCCCCCCGCGCAATGTCGTTCCACTTGGCGGCCATGACGGGCGAATCGGCCTCCAGCTGGAGAGCGATTGTCAAAGCGGCCGCTCCGTCTATAACGACCGCACAGAGCGACCGCAGATTCTGAATCCCCGGAATTTCGTTGATCTGAGGAGGCAATGCGGCAGGCCGAACGGCGATCACCACCGCCATGGCGCTCGTCAATTTGTCGCTCAGATAATTCTTGATGGCGGGGTTCTGATCGAGAGAGGCCACGCGCTGGCCGGCAAACGCGTCGAGCGCTGTTTCGACGGCCGCCGCGTCCGGCCCGATCGCCAGAATCCGGTCGCTGAGAAACGTTCCATACGTCATCGTTCCCTTGTTCTGATCCATGAACGCAAGAATCTTGCCGTTCGGTTTGCTCAGTTCCTGAAACGTCGGATTCATGCGCGCAAACCCCTCGAGCCGCTGGCGGTCTAACCTGCCCTCCAGGAACAGAATGCTCTGCGTATCCTGGCCGATCTTTCCGGAAACGGCAACCGCGTCAATATCATCGGGCAGCCGGAGACCGAAAAACTGTTCGATTCCAGCCAACCCGGCCTGGGCGTTTGCATGGAGGACGATGGGTTTGATATCGGCCCATAGTTTGGAATTGCGAATGACGGCCACGTCGGCAAACACAAAGAACTCGTGCGCCGCGGGGCACAACTTCGCATAACGCACCGGGTCGGCCGCCCCGCCCGTTCCCACGATTGCAAATAAAGCGGCGGACAGAGTCAATACACCAAAGGACAGTTGCAAGCCATGGCGCTTCATTGTTGGGGTCTCCTCTTGCGCTATGTGATAGGGCCTGTCGTAAGCCCTTCGCAAGTTTTTTACCCGCCAACCGCAGAAAGGTTACAGGAGCGAAAGGTCGAAATGCAAGACCCGTGTGGACCTGCAGGCCCCATAAGATTTTTTGTTGCCGATTCAAATCGCACCGGCTACAAAACCCACCGCGTTCTTTGGGTAGAAAAACAACGGAGGAAAGGAGAGAGGAAAACCATGAATCGAACGCGTCTGCGAATGGCGGCAATCGCCGCAGGACTGTGCGCGGTGCTCCTTGGGGCAACATCGCCGGAAAAAAAGCCTCGCGATCCCGCCCAATGGGAAAAGGACATCCGGGCGTTCGAGGAAAAGGACAAGGCTGCTCCGCCCGCCAAACAGGGCATTCTTTTCATCGGCTCGTCGAGTATCCGCCGCTGGGACCTCGACAAATGGTTCCCCAATCTGGGGGCGCTCAATCGCGGTTTCGGCGGCTCCCATATCAGCGACAGCATTGCGTTCACCTCCCGGATCGTTCTGCCCTACCAGCCCCGCGTCATTGTGTTCTATGCGGGCGACAACGATCTGCAATACGGCAAATCGCCGGAAACCGTCTGTGAGGATTTCAAGACCTTTGTCCGCGCCGTCCACGCCCGGCTCCCCCAAACCCGCATCGTGTTTATCTCCATCAAACCCAGCCCGGCACGCGTCAAACTGCTGAAGCAGCAGATCGAGGCCAATGCGCTGATCCGCGAGTTCATCGAGAAGGACAAACGCCTCGTCTATGTGGACGTCTGGACGCCGATGCTGGGACCCGACGGCCAGCCCCGCGCCGACCTGTTTGTCAAGGACATGCTGCATCTCAACGACGACGGATACAAACTCTGGACGTCGCTTGTCTTGCCGCACATAGCGGGCGCCCCGGCCAAAGAATCGCCGTAGCCGCCATTGCCCCGCGCAGGTCTTCAGGAAGTTCCATGGGATGGAAACAGAATTTCGTTCACGCTCCAGCGTGCCATTTCTAGGCCACGCCTCAGCGTTCCCGCAAAGTGTGGTCAGACCACTTTCGAGCAGCCGCAAAAGATCGGGCAATCGTTTGTCTCGCGATGAACCAGGACTGCAAAGCGGCAGCCATGCTGCCGCACTCCAAAATGTTTGCCCTGATAATGCAAAGCGTCGCTTTGGACTGCGGCAGCCATGCTGCCGCTTTTGCCCAACCAGCTTCGACGCACCTTACAAGGCCCGTAGCCATAACCAAGCGCAAGCTGCTCCATAAAAATGCACGCACCTCAGTTCGAAATGCAGGCACCTTAACTCGATCTCCAAGGATTTTACGCCGCGTCTGGAACTTCGCCCGGAACCGGAGGCGCTCCGAGGGAGCGCACCACAGAACAGTCGTTCCACAACCTCGACAATTCTTTGTGGATATTTTGGCCCAAGGGCTAATTGAACATATAGCGCCGCCGCGCCGCATCCTGCTTTCACCGCTTTTTGCGATTGCATACAAAACATCCCTCCGTTCGGCCCAGGGATGTGTTTGTGCAGTTGACAGCCTCGGGGAAAAACGATAGCCGGAGGACTCTATTGTGCGGCGAACGCCTTGGGGAGGGGTTTCGCCGGCACGCATAAATCGGGGTGCGGAGGAACCGAACGTTGCCGCCAGTGGATCTATTTGATCAACGCATTCTTGCGTTGCCGGTGCTGCTTTTTTCGATTGTCGTGCATGAGGTCGCCCACGCCTACATTGCCTTTCGCGCGGGCGACGACACGGCGGCGCTTCAAGGCCGGCTGACGCTCAATCCATTGGCGCATCTCGACCCCATCGGGACCGTAGTCATTCCCATTATTCAGTTTTTTGGCCCAGGACTGCCGCTGATTGGCTGGGCCAAACCTGTGCCGGTCAATCCGCTGCGGTTTCGCAGCAGCGAGTGGGACATTTTCGTGTCGCTGGCCGGTCCCGGCTCGAATCTGGTCCTGGTCGCGCTGGCGGCCGTCCTGATGAAACTTGCCGTGCTCACCGGGTTGATTTCGGCGCCGGGGATGGAATGGCTCTTTGTCGTCCTGATGTTTTTCATCACGATCAACGTCTGTCTGGCCATTTTCAATTTGATTCCGATTCCGCCGCTGGACGGCTCCCATGTCGTGCAGCGATTCTTGATTGCGGCGCGCTCGCCTTTGGCCGACCGCTACGCCGCCATCGCCCCTTACGGCTATATTATTTTGCTGTTGATTCTGTTTTCACCCCTTTCAAGAGTGTTTCACTGGATTATCAACGCCTGTCTGAAGGTGGTTCTGCGCTTCATTTTTTAGCCGGGAGCTGTGCATGGGCAAGAAACGGATCTTGAGCGGAATGCGTCCGACCGGGCGGCTGCATCTAGGGCATTATTTCGGCGCGCTCCAAAACTACGTCCGACTCCAGGATGAGTATGACTGCTTCTTCATGATCGCCGACTGGCACGCGTTGACCTCGGAATGGCAGGACACGTCCCAGATCCCCGAAAACACGCGCGAGTTGGGCATAGACTGGCTGTCCGTCGGCCTCGATCCGCAACGGTGCACGATGTTCGTCCAGTCGGCGGTCAAGCAGCACGCCGAACTGTCGCTCATCCTCGGCATGTTCACGCCGGTCCCGTGGTTGGAGCGATGCCCGACCTATAAGGAGCAAATCGAACAGATTCAAAACCGCGACCTGT
>JADFCW010000335.1 GCA_017161705.1 Candidatus Sumerlaeota bacterium
GCTCGAACGCTTTCGCACCAGCGGCGCCGATCTTTGCCTCACCGTCGGCGCGAAGGAAGACTGTCCCGACGCCGGCCGCGTGATCGAGGACGCCGACGGTAACGTGCTGGCCAACGTCGAGGCGAGCGATCTGGCCCGTGCGCGCCTCATCGAGCGGTGGTTTGACGCTGCGCACTGCGGGCCAATCGAGACCGGCCGCCTACGCGCTCAGCTGCTTGCGGCGTTTCCAACCGAGCGAAAAGCCCGCCGCGCGTTCCCCCATCTCTGGCCTTTGCTCGAACAGCGCCCCGCGCTGTCTGCCGCCGAGCTGGCCGCGTACGTCGCGCCCGAGGCGGCGCAGTTCGCCTTCGAGCGGCCGGATGGCTCCGTCATTCGGATGACCGCCGGCCAGGTCGAGCAGACTGCGCGCCATGTCAATCTCTCCGTGTATTGCTTTCGCGCGGCCGCACTGCGCTATGCGCTGGCGCGACTGACCGCAGCCAACGCGCAGGGCGAAGAGTATCTGACCGATGCCATCGGCATTCTGGCCGCCGCCCGCGATGAATCCGGCCGCCCCAGATTCCGCGTAATCCGCTATGCCATCCCCGCCCCGTCCGATGCGCTCACGTTCAATACACCGGAAGAATTGGAGGCCGTTCGCACGCACTTTGAACACATGCGCCGCTCGTAGCGCAAAACTTGATTCAGCGGTAAAAGGTCGTGCTTGGGAAATTGGACATTCAGGCCCGGACTTAACACATCGCATAATGCGGCGACGTGAAAAGTTCCGCGATGGGGCGAGCGGGGCAGGCCTGGATTTGCACTGCAGGGCATCCGTGATCTTGTGTAGGGCGGCCAAAAGTCATGCGGTGGTTCAGGCGGCGGCCGATGCGCGAAGAGGGTTTGTAGTCTGGTGGAGGGTTACGGGGCTATCGGATCCTTGCGGCGGCGACGAGGGCAAACAAGAAAAAGGCGGAGCAGCTGTTTGGCGACCCCGCCTTTCCCTTTGCACTAGCTATCGGTTTGCCGGTCGGGCAACTTGCTACTTGGCTTGTTTAGTTCCGCCGGTTTTCGTTCCGCCGGTTCCTTTTTTGGTGCCGCCTGCGGCCTTCCGCGCCGCTGCCGCCTTGGCTTTTTCCTCGGCCACGCGTTTTTTCATCTCTTCATTGATGACCCACAGATAGAGCGTGTGATGCCCGCCGTCCTTATCGGCAAACTCTTTGACCTGAACCGGTTTCCAGATCGGCGGCATATCGAAGTCGTGGGAGACCACACGCGCGCCCAAAGGCAACAAACGTTCGAGCTTGGGCCGCAGGGCCCGGTTGTATTCGGGCAGCAGATAGAGTGTGACGACGGTTGCCGTGGAGAAATTGGTGACCGCAAGGTCTTCCTGCACAATCGTCACACGATCCTCGACGCCTTCTTTCTTGGCCAGCTCGCGCGCCTCTTTGACACGCTCGGGATTGATATCCACGCCGACACATTTCTTGGCGCCGAATTTCTTGGCGGCCATGACCACAATTCGCCCGTCGCCGCAGCCCAGGTCAAAGACCACGTCGCTGGTCTTGACATCGGCCATCTTGAGCATTTCCTCGACCACGTCGTAGGGCGTCGGGACGTAGGGCACCAGTCCCTCCGGACGCCCCAGTTTTTTAGCGCCTTCTTCGGCTGCGATGACCGGCATAGTTGCGGATGCGAGAACCAACACCAGCATACCAAGCCCCAGCCAGATCTTCCCTCGGTGTTTCATACGCGTTCTCCTCCTTTGAAAATAAGAAAAAGATTGTCCGGTTCCGCAAAATGGAGACCGGCAGAGTTGCCTGTTGCAAGAATACAAACAAAACGTTCCGCGCGGCGCCGTCAAGACCGATTTTTTGAGAAAATGCGGCGCTTGCAGCGCGGGCGGTTCCGTCCGGAAACCCATTGACCCCCTGCCACAAAGGGCGGTAGAGTCTTTTTTGGGAAGTATGGCGGAAACAGGAAAGGAAAGAAATAATGAAAGAATGCTTCGGGGTTCATCTCGGTTGGTTCGGCGAGGATAATTTCTCCGACGTCGAATCGAGGATGCGCTGCTACACCTGCGAGGATTACGAGCCTTGCTGGCGGATGATGATGGTGCGCATGATCAATAGTCTGCGCCTGGAAATGCGCGCGGGCGTCCGCGGACTTCGCAACTCGCTGGGCGGGAGCCATTCGGAATTCCCGTTCGGCTAGCGTCGGAAAGTCGAAAGGAAGAAATGTGCGGTATGCCGGCATGCGGCGGGCGCGAAACCGGCTACGGCTGCGGGGTCTCGGGGGCAAGGTTGGCGGCTTTGTTATCGGCGGTTTCTGCGGCGGGCTTCCGGACATAGATGGACAGGTCGTAGATTTCCGTATAGCCGCACAGGCTGCAGGTCACAAAGCGATAGCGGCCGCCACCGCGAATCAACAGTTCGGGCAGAAGGCCTTTGGCGAGGTTGATCTTCCGCACGATCGCCGTTGTGTTGCGGCACTTGACGCAACGGTAGTCCACAAGGCTTTCATCGGCGTGTTTCATCGCTCCCATCCAAAACACCAAGTTTAGAAGCGGCGGGATGGCGGTTTCAATGTTTTTTGTTTATCAAAATCCACCTTTTCAATCCTTCCAATAGAACCGCGCGCAAAGACGCCAAACCAGCCGCGGCCGGCATTTATGACTCGTTCGGATGGCCGGCCACAGGGCGGGCACAAGGAAGGGCTCCTTCAGGCCGGGCATGACGCCAAACATAGCACGGGCGCCGCTGGGCGTTTCTCCCTTTGCTTTCCGGCTTGACCCGCCCATTTTCCCCGGCGAGGATAATGCTCGAGATGAATTGAGCACTCTCTGCAGTCGCCTCGAAAGGAGTCCGTGCAGGGTGAAAGCCAAAGTTGCCGTTCTCAAGACCAGTCCCAAAACCGTCGTCGAGGACTATGGCCGGCTGATGCGGTTGGCCGATTATCAGAAAGTCATTTCGCGCGACCTCGACACGTTGATCAAGATCAACATCTCCTGGCATCGCTATTATCCGGCCTGCTCGACCGCACCGTGGCAGTATGACGGCGTGGTCACGGCGCTTCTGGCCGACGGTTTTTCGCGCGAGCGTCTGATTCCGGCGCACAACCGCACGGTCGTCGTGAACGCCAAGAAGGGGATCGTGAACAACCATCTCGACACGGTGGACTACAAGCACGGCCTCAAGCCAGTGCATCTCTATGAACCGCCCATCGCATGGGCCGTCTATCGTCCAAAGGGGCGCTTCCGGGTGTTGGACAGCGTTTATCCCGACGGGGTGAAAATTCCGACGTTTTTTATCGGTAAGAACGTGATTCATTTGCCGACAGTGAAGACGCACGTGTTCACGACCATTACCGGCGCGATGAAAAACGCCTTCGGCGGCTTGCTCTCGGAGCACCGCCACTGGACGCATAGTGTCATTCACGAAACGCTGGTGGACCTGCTGATGATCCAGAAAGAAATCCATCCGGGAATTTTCGCCGTAATGGACGGGACGGTGGTGGGCGACGGCCCGGGCCCGCGCGCAATGATTCCGTCGGTGCGCAATTACATTCTGGCCAGCGCCGATCAGGTGGCCATAGACGCGGTGTCGGCGAAGATGCAGGGCTTCGATCCGCTGAAGCTGGATTTCATCCGCCTTGCGCACGAGGACGGGCTGGGGATCGGCGACCCTCGCGACATTGAAATTGTCGGCGAGGATATTTCCGGCGTGAACTTCCATCATCAGCAAAACGCGCAGACGTTCGCCTCGCGCGGGCAGCACATGATCTATCACGGGCCGCTCAAGCCGCTGGAGAAAATCCTTCTGCGCTCGTGGCTGGTGCCGTGGTCCTATGTCGCCTCGCGGCTCTATCATGATTTCTACTGGTATCCGTTTGTGGGCAAACGGCGCGTCGAGGCGATCCTGGCGACGGAATGGGGCGCCTTGTTTCGCGAGTATGAGCTGGACACGTATCGGCGGAAACAAACGGGAAAATCATGAAACGACGCTCCCAAAAAAGAACGATCAGAACCAGGGCGGCATCGGAAAAAATCAAACCCTTGCCGCTTTGGGAAGGTTGGAACGGCTGGGACGAACCGGCCGCGGGGGCGCGCCTGACGCCGGCTGAGCGCTGGATCGAGACCTGCAAACTCTGGCAAGTCTATCTAATGTGGTGAGGTTCGCTTGACCCCGAGTCCGATTCACAAAGCCCTTTCGATTGTGAAGAAATGCGGCGCGCGGTTTCTAGTCATGGGCGGTCAGGCGTGCGTTTTGTACGGCGCGGCGGAGTTTAGCCGCGATCTGCGCCTCGCTATCGGAATTGACCCGGCCAACGTGCGGGCGATGTTGCGCGCACTCCATGAGTTGCGGACGAGACAAATCTACGTCCCGGAATTCGACGCGGCAAAACTG
>JADFCW010000336.1 GCA_017161705.1 Candidatus Sumerlaeota bacterium
TCCCTTGTTTGGTTGCGGCCAAAGGCCGCGTTCGGTGCGTCGGACCTTGTCGGGCGAAAGCGGCAGCATGGCTGCCGCAGTCCAAAGCGAAAGCATTTTGATTTTCAGGATCAGGGCAACATTTTGGAGTGCGGCAGCCATGCTGCCGCTTTTCTGTAACGCTTCATCGCAAGCCAAACGGTCGCCTTGGCTTGTGCGGCCGCCCGAGATTCTTTCGTTGAAAGATCTCGCCAAAGTGCATGCGTCCTTGTGGATCATCCCGTGTTTGGTTGCGGCCAAAGGCCGCGTTAGTTATTTGTTTTTTTTCGTATACAATGGCGGCCAAAGAAACTAAAACCAAGCAGCAAGGCTTATTTTTGATTGTCTATCCGCTGGTTCTAAAGCATAAAAAGTATGCGAAGGCGCTTTTCTGCGAAGGGAAACTGGATGACGGCAAATAAGCAGTTATTGAAGCGTCAGAACGGCGCGGCGAGGAGAGGCCGCGGCCGGAGATTGCGCGCCAACTGCACGGCCATGCTCGCCATTACTCTTGCATGGTTTGCCTTGGACGCACTGCCTGTCTGGGGCATGATTGTCGTCATCAACGAAATCCATTATCATCCCAGCACGGCGCAGGGCGATATCGAATTCATCGAACTGTACAACGACACAACGGTTCCGGAAAACCTCGCCGGCTGGCAGTTCACCAAAGGAATTACGGTCACCTTCCCCCCGGACACCTGGATTGCCCCGCACGGCTATCTGGTCCTTGCATCCAACCCCGCGGCCTTTCGCGCGGCGTATCCCGCAGTCCCCCTTGCAGGACAATACACCGGACGGCTGGACAATGCAGGCGAGACTATTGAACTGCGCAACGCCGTCGGCACCATTATTGATTCGGTCAGCTATAACGACCGGCGGCCCTGGCCCGAGGCCGCCGACGGCACCGGCCATTCGCTTTCGCTGCTTCATTCCTATCTGCCTAACGAGCGGGCGGAATCGTGGGCGGTCAGCGCGCAAATCGGCGGGACGCCGGGTGCGGCCAATTTTGCATCGCCTCCTCCCCCTCCGACGGTTGTCATCAACGAGATCATGTCCAATCCGGCGTCAGGGCCAACATGGATCGAGCTGCACAACCCCACCACAGAGCCGGTCTCTCTGGCAGGATATTATCTCAGCAACGACAATAACAACCTAAGCAAGCACCGGATCGGCGGGCGTGTTCTGGCCCCTGGGGAATACGCCGTACTGGGCGCGGCCGAACTAGGTTTCGGGCTCGATGCCGCAGGCGGTGCAGTTTATCTGACCGATCCTGGCCGTCAGCGCGTCGTGGATGCGACCACCTACGAGGCCGCTGCGCCTGGCCACAGCCGGGGGCGGTTTTTCGACCGCCGCAACCACAAGGAATACTGGTGTTATCTTACGCAGCCAACCCCCGGCGCGGCCAACATTGCCCTGCTGAACGATTCCATCGTGATCAACGAGATCATGTATCATCCGTTTGCCGGCCGCCCGCAACGCGAGTATATCGAACTGTATAATCGCGGCACAACGACGGTGGACTTGAGCGGCTGGCGGTTGACCGACGCGATTCGCTTCGAGTTCCCCGAAGGAACGCAGATCGCCCCGGGCGGCTATCTCGTGGTCGCCGAAAGTACGGCCATATTGGCTTCAATCTACTTTTTGTCCAAAGCGCAGTTGGTCGGCAATTTTCGCGGCAATCTAAATGATTCGCACGAACGAATTGTCTTGCGCGATCGCTGGGGCAACGTCGCCGATGAGGTAGAATATTACGACGGCGGGCGCTGGCCCGAGTGGGCTGACGGCCTCGGCTCGAGCCTCGAACTCATAGACCCCAACCAGACCAACGACTATCCCAGCGTGTGGGCACCCAGCTACGACGCCGACAAAGCGCAGTGGACCTATGTAGAGTATACGAAGCCGCAGGTCGGCAGCGACGTCCCTTTCGAGTCGGAGTTCCACATTCTCCTGACCGACACAGGATCGGTTCTTGTGGACGATCTGCAGCTGCGGGTGTCCGGCGCATCGGAAACACTCCTGGCCAATGGCGATTTCGAGGCTGGTCTGCGGGGTTGGAAGTGCGAGGGAACGCATCGGTATTCCACAGCGGTCAGCGATGCCGGACGCGTCTTTGGCGGCTTGCAGTCCCTGCAAATCGTCGCTTTGGGACGTGGAACAGAGGGATTCAACGGCATCGAGCAAGATACGCGGGTGCCGTTGGTTACCGACGCATCCTACACGGTTTCGTATTGGGCCAGGTGGGTTGTCGGATGCAACCAATTGCTGACGCGAACGCACTACCACGGCGTTGCGCAGACCACGGCAATTCCGGTGCCCGACCGGCTCGGAACGCCCGGCACGCGCAACAGCCGCTACCTGCCCAACTTCGGGCCGATCATTGCCGACGTAAAGCATCGGCCGGTTGTGCCGCGCTCGAACGAGACGGTCACGGTCACGGCGCTGCTTCTCGACAGCCAGGGGGTTGCCAACGCGACGCTCTACTACAAGGCCGATCTTGCCTCGGAGTGGCAAAACGCCCCGATGGCCGATGACGGTGCGCATGGCGATGGCGCGGCGGGCGACAACGTTTACGGCGCGCAGATTCCCCCTCAGCCCCACAACACCCTTATGGAGTTTTATATCCTCGCACGCGACACCTGGGCGTGGTGGCAAACGTTTCCGGCCTCCGATCCGGCGACCGATCCGCCGCCCCGCCGCGCCCTCTATCACGTCCGCGACACGCCGCATACAACCACACTGAAGTCCTTCCAGCTGCTCATCAACGACGATCACGCAGCGCAATTAGCCGCACGGCCCCGCCTGGACAATGAATGGCTCGATGCCACTTTTGTTCTCGACGATCAGTTTGTTTTTTACAATATCGGCTTCCGTTACAAGGGAAGCGGGTATACGCGGCCATACAGCCTCGCGGCGCGGCCTTCCTACCGCCTGCGGTTCAACAGCAACGAGCCGCTGTTTGGTTTGGTCGCCGTCAATGTGGACAACTTGCAGGCCGGCGGCCTGTGGGGGCTCAACGATCTGATGGTCCAGTGGCTTCTGGCTCAAATCGGCGTTCCGGTTTCCTCCCACGAATGCGTCCGAATGTATCGGCATTGCAGCGCCGATCCCGACCGCGACCACGGCGTCTATAACCACTTCACCCGCGTGGACGGCGCATGGCTTGCAACCCGCTTTCCGGGGGCCGATCAAGGCTTTCTCTACGAGGTCGAGGATCACTTCGAGTGGAGCGATGAGGGAGCGCTCAGCCGCAGAGTTCCCGACGACACGGCGCGGCTGAAATATCTTGGGCCGGACGAAGAAGCCTATCGCTGGAATTTCCGACCGCACTCGCGCGAACTCGAAGACAACTTTGAGCCGCTTCAGGCACTCGCCCGCCTGATGGACCCCGATGTGACCGACGACGCCTCTTTCACCGCCCGCGTCGAACAGGCGCTCGAAGTGGATCAATGGCTGCGCAAGTGGGCCGTGTCGGCGGTCTGCGACGACTGGGACACGCTGGGGATGGATTTTGAAAACGATCCGCGCGGCAAAAATGCCTTTCTCTACCAGCGCTCCGACACCGGCCGCTGGGTCCTCCTGCCATGGGACCATGACAGCATATTCGCCGCCCCTGACCGCCCGATCGTTCCACGCTGGTGGTTTGACGGCGAGCGCCGCCTGATGACGCACCCCGTCTATGGCCGCCGCTATTTGCGATATATCCACCAGCTGGCGACGGGGCCGTTCAGCGCGGCGCAATGGGAGGCGCGTCTGCGGATTCTGGGCGCCGCCTACGCTCCGGAACACGACATTGCCTGCACGACCGAACCGTTGAAAGACGGCGCGGACTTTCGCCGGCAATGGCTCCTGACGCGCGGCCTGCCGATCTCCACGCCTTTTGAAATCACTACAAACTACGGCGCAGGATTTCCCGTGGACACACCGACGGTTGCACTGCGCGGAACTGCCCCGCTCGAGGTCTTTTCTCTTCGGGTCGACGGCACGCCCGCCGCCGACGTCCGATGGCTCGATTCGCAGACATGGGAAATTTCCTCCATCCCTGCCGTGCGAGGGCCGAATGTCGTCACCGTCACAGGCTTTCGTGAGGAGGGAACACCAGTTGCCTCCGACAGCATAACAGTGACGCGGTATACTGCCCTGCGGGACGTGCCTTATGCAACCAGTTTCGAGAGCACCGAAGTGCCAGCGTTTCGCACCGGAGTTTTGCCGCAAAACTACTGGGAGGGTAGCGCATCCATCGGCCAAACAAATTTAGCCTCGCACGGCAGCTATGCTCTGAATCTAGCCAAAGGTTGGGCACAGCAGACTTTCAGCGCCGCCGGGCA
>JADFCW010000337.1 GCA_017161705.1 Candidatus Sumerlaeota bacterium
GCACATGGAACGGCTGGTGCAGTCCGTGCGCGCCAGCCAGGCCATTGACCAGGCGCTGAGCGAGGCGCGCCAATCGATCGAGCGCGCCCTGGCTTGCCTGGCAAATATGCCGGCGGGCGCCGAACACCAGGCTCTGCAAGCCCTGGCCAATTACATCGTAGATCGCCATTTCTGAGCCGTCTGGCCCGCTCCCCCTATTGAGGCTTCATTTGTTTTTGAGCATTTTCAGGAATGTCTCAACGACTCGCGGATCGAATTGCTTGCCGGCATTCTCCTGCAGATACTCGATCGCCGCTTCCCTCGTCCAGGCCTTGCGGTAGGGACGGTCGGAGGTGACCGCGTCCCAGACGTCAACCACGGCGAAGATTCGGGCCGCCAGCGGAATTTGTTCGCCTTTTAGACCGCGCGGGTAACCGCTCCCGTCCCAGCGTTCGTGATGACAATAGGGGATGTTGATCGCCAGCCGCAGGTAACTGATCGGGTAGAGCATTTCATAAGCAAAGGTGGGATGCTGGCGCATGATCTCCCATTCCTTCTCGCTCAACGCGCCGGTCTTGTGCAAAATGGCATCGGGGATGCCCATCTTGCCGATATCGTGCAACAAAGCCCCGCGCCGGATGTGAACCAGTTCATCATCGGGGACGCCCATGGCGCGGGCCAGTTCGAGTGTCATCTCCACCACGCGGCGGGTGTGACCTTCCGTCTCGCGGTCGCGCAGGTCGAGCGCCTTGGACCAGCCCTCGATGGTGGCATCGTAGGCCAGCGAGAGGTCCAGGTTCGTGCGCTGGAGTTCTTCGAATAGGGAAGCATTGTCAATCGCAATGGCGGCCTGGCCTGCCAGCGTTTCCAGAAAACTCAACCATTCGCTGTCGGGGTTGAGGGGAGTGCGATGAAAGATCTCGATCACGCCTTTGGTCTGTCCCTTGGCAATCAGCGGGGCGCCGATATAAGAGACAAAAGCCTCGCCGGCCAACAACTGCCGCCGTTTGAAGAGATCGCTTGTTCCAAGGTCAGGGATATGCACGATCTTGCGCTTCTGAAGCACGCGGCCGGGCAGGCCTTCGTTCATGTGCAGACTCGTGCGCTGGATGGCCTCGGTGCGAAAGCCGCTCGAAGCCGCGAACTCGAGCGTCTGAGAGCGGGGATTGAGCAGCAAGACATCCACAGCGTCGACGTTCAACTGAGCCATAATGTGATCGAGCAGGATGCCGAGAGTGACGCGCACATCCAGGATCGAACTGATGGCCATGTCGATGGCCCGCAAAGAAGCCATGCGCTGTAACTGACGCCGAGTCTGCTGGTACAGGGTGGTGCGGTGGATGGCCGTCCCCGCCAGGTCGGCCAGGGTGGTGAGCAGATTGACTTCCTCCTCGCTCATCTGACGCGGCAAGCGCAACGAAATGAACAGGACTCCAAGCACTGCCTGCGACGTGCGGATGGGCACGCATGCCCCTCCCCAACCCGCCGGAATCTGGGCGCGCATCTCTTCGCTCAGGCGCGGGTCAGAGGCGAACTCCCTCGAGACCAACGCTTCGCCCGTTTGGAAGACCGTCCCGGCAAGCCCCTCTCCTGGTTTCATAGCAGCCATAGGGATTTGAGCAAGCCAGCCGCGCGAGAAGACCCGGATCAAGTCGTGTCTCTCCGGATCGTACAATTCGATGCGCCCCGAGCCGCTGCCGATTAGTTCGAGAGTCTCGTCCAAAAAGCGCGGCAGGATTTCGTCCACGGTCTCGGCCAGGCGCAAGATGCTCGAAATCCGGTCAACGGCCTCGAGTTCCTTCAATCCTTCGAGCATCTCGGCATACAGGCGGGCATTCTCGATCGCCACCGTGGCGTGGGCTGCCAGCATTTCAAGCAAAGCCTGGTCTTCGGAATCGTAAGCGCCGGGCCGGTAGGATTGAGTGGACAACATGCCGATGATCTTGTCCCCCGATTGCAAGGGGACGGCCAGAATCGAGCGGACCTCCTCGCTTTCTCCAAAATGGATACCGGGCGGCTGTTCCTGTGCGGCCAGATCATTGACCAGAATGGAGCGACCGCTGGCAATGACTTGCCCCGAAAGACTGTGTTTGAGATCGAAGCGCATCCCTGGCCAGCGTCCACCCTTATCCATCAGATAGACCGCATCCACCTCCTGGCGGGTCTCATCGAGCAGGGTGATGACAAACGCCTCGGCCGGCATGAGCCGCGAAGTTGCCCGATGAACTGCTTCGTATACCTGCTCCGGGTCCTGACCGGCGCTGGCAATTTCCTGGCTGGCCTGATGCAAAATGGCGCTCCGCTCCGAAGAACGCACGGCCTCCTGATACAGGCGGGCATTGTCCAGGGCGATGGCGGCCTGCTGGGCAAACGTCTGAGCCAGGGCGGCCGATTCCTGATCGTAAGCATTCGGCTGGTGATGGTCGAGGGTGATGTAACCGATCACCTCGTCCCGCACGATGAGAGGCACGCCCATCCAGCCATGAACGTGGGTCGCATTTCCCCATTTCTCATAGCGGTCATCCTGCTGCGCATCGGCGAGGATAAGAGGCCGTTTTGTTTGACCGATCTGGTGGATGAGTTCATTACCGGCCGGGAAGACCTCTCCCGTGATCTTTTCAGGGGCTTCGAATCCGCGGGCGGTGGTCAGGCGCAGAGTATCTTTCTCCTGGAGGAAGATACTGGCGCTATCATATGGGACAACTTGCCGAAGCGCATCGAGAATGGAATCCAGGACGGTGTGCAAATCCAACGAGGAGGAGACTATTTCGGCCGCCTTGCGCAAGGTCTCCGCTTCCTGGCGGCGCAAACGTTCGGCTTCCAGGAGACGCATTTTCTCGATGCTGACCGCCATTTGGCTGGCAATGGTAGAAAGCAAACGTTCATCCGCATCCGAGAAAAATCCTATCTGCGAACTCTCGGCGTTGATGATGCCGATCACGCGCTCGCCGACTTTAATCGGCACGCATAATTCTGCACGCGTCGTCGGATCATGGCCGATATAGTATTTGGATTTTTTGACATCCGGCTCGAGAATCGGCTGGCCATGGGCAGCCACCCAGCCGGCAATGCCCTCCCCAAGAGGAATCAAAGACGGTATGTTGACTTCGGGAGCGCGATGCTGATAAGAAGGATGTGGCACCAATCCCTGGCGCTGCTCATCCAGGAGGGCAACCCCAAAACTATCCGGATAGAGCGTCTCGCCGATCAGGTGGGTGATGCGCGTGATCAAGTCATCGATCGTTTCTGCCTCGACGCTGGCAGTAGCCGCCGAATGCAGGACGGTCAATTCCTTCAAGCGGCGCTGCAAAGCCTGGCTGGCCCGCTTCTGGTCAGTAATGTCCTCGTAGGTTCCCAACACGCCGCGCACCTGTCCGCGCGAATCGATCAACGGTACTTTGCTGGTGCGCAGCCAGATCAAATCGCCGGAGGGCGTCGTCTGCGGCTCCTCGTAATTCAATTTCGGCTTGCCGCTCTGAATGACGGCAAGATCGTCGGCCCGGTACAGATCGGCCTGTGGCGCCCATCCCATTTGGTAATCGTCCTTGCCGATCAACTCTTCTGGCGATTGCAGCCCTGCATCCAGCGCAAAAGGCCGATTGGCTCCCAGGTACTTGAGGTCGCGGTCTTTCCAGAAGACGCGCACCGGAATCGTGTCCAGGATGAGGCGCAACATCTGCTGCGATTCGCGCAATTGCTCGTCCGAACGCTTGCGGTCGGTGATATCCCGGAAGAAGACCGCCATGCGGTTGGGATCGGTTTGGACCGCAACGATGTCGAACGCGCCCGAGATTCGCCGGTCACGATATTCGATCTGCTCCTGCTCGAACGGTTTACCGGTCTGCGCCACGAGCCGGTAGGCATTGGGGATCGGACTTTCGGCCAGCGCCGGGAAAGCCTCCTCGATTGTCTTGCCAATCAGGCGCTTGTGCCGGATCCCCAAGATTCGATCTGCCGAGCGATTGGCCCCCACAAAAATCAGGCGGCCGTCTGGCTGCAATTCGTATTGGTGGACGCCAAAAGGAGCGGCATCGAGCAAGACCTGTAAACGCTTGCGGGTGTCGTCATACTCCTTCTCGACGCGCCGCGAGGCAGTAATGTCCTTCAGCGTCGCAATGACGCCTTCCACCTCCCCCTTCTCATCCAGGAGCGGACTGGCATCGGCCGACAGCCCAACTCGCCGCCCGTCCGGCCACTGAATAGCATAGATGAAATCATAGACCGGCTGACGGCTCTGCAGGACCCGCCGGAAAAGTTGCTCCGCTTCCGGAAGAGGGCTGCCCCGTTCGTCCGTCACCTGCCAGGCAGGTTCTTGATAGCCCGCCGCCGGGAACTTGTTCCTGACCAGCCCGAGAA
>JADFCW010000338.1 GCA_017161705.1 Candidatus Sumerlaeota bacterium
CCACCTGCAGCAGTCTACGCCTTCCAATAGAAAGCCGTACTTGCAAGAGGAAATGGCGCACCGACGCCTTCCGTGCGTCGCATGTCTTTGCTTTTTCAGCGCCCTGTTGGATGTTTCAAAACCCTGAGAGCGATTTTCCAACTTGCCGCGCCGCAAAGCCGCCGCTACTTTCTATCCAGTCGTAGGGAACCACGGTGCGCGGGGAAATTCCATGAAGCCACATGCCGGAGAACAAGCCGTTGCCCGACGGCGGGGAAAACGCAGCTGTTTGGGGCCGGGCGGCTCGGCCCTTTCGATGCTGGCGGCGCTCGTTTGCTGCCTGCCGCATGGCGCAGTCTCAGCCTTTGTCGTCATCACCGAAATTCACTATCACCCGCGCAACAACGAGAACCCTCTCGAGTTTGTCGAGTTGCTCAATGACTCGCCGACCACCGAAGACCTCACCGGGTGGAAATTTGTTTCCGGCATCGAGTATGCCTTTCCCAAAGGAACCCTCATTCCGCCGCACGGCTATCTGGTCGTGTGCGCCGATCCGCAGACAGTTCGGCGGCGATACAACATTGAAAACGTTGTCGGCCCTTTCTCCGGCGAATTGAACAACAAGGGCGCGGTAATCGAGTTGCGCAACGCCGCCGATGTCCGGGTGGATTGGGTGGATTATGCCGATGATGATCCCTGGCCGGCCGGCGCGGACGGCACCGGCCACACCCTCGCTCTGATAGACCCACTGTCGGACAACGAGCGCGGGACTGCGTGGGCATTGAGCGAAGAGCCAGGGGGTTCGCCCGGCCGGAAAAACTTTGCCGCCGGCCCGCCGACGCCCACTGTTGTGATCAATGAGGTTCTTCTCGACGCGAAAGGGGAAAAGTGGATCGAAGTTCATAATCGCACGACGGGTACGATAAGTCTTTCGGGGTACGCCCTGAGCGACGAAGCAGATACCTTGCGGAAGTTTGTTGTGCCGAAAGGAACAGTTCTCGGGCCGCGCGGCTTCATCGCCTTTGCCGAAGAACAGTTGAACTTCAAACTCAGTCCCAGGCAGCGAAAGATTTTCCTCTCTACACCGCAGGGTCGCGTCTGCGATGCCGCGGCCTGCCGCAAGGCGCCCGCCGAATACAGCATCGGCCGCTGGCCCGACGGCGCGGCTGCGTGGTTCGCCATGAAGCAACCCACAGCCGGCCGGCCCAATGTTGCCGACCTCAACCGCGACGTGGTGATCAACGAAATCATGTATCATCCCTTTTCGGACCGAGAGGACGACGAATATATTGAACTATATAACCGCGGCACCGTACCCGCCGACCTCGGCGGCTGGGCGTTCACGAAGGGGATCGAATTCACCTTTGCGCGCGGCACCATACTGCTCCCTGACTCCTATCTGGTTGTCGCGAAGAACCGCCGGGCCCTTGCCGCTAAATACGGCATTGCCAACTGTGTCGGCGATTATCGCAAGCAGTTGAACAACGACGGCGACCACATAGTGCTGCGGGATGCGGCCGGCAACATTGCCGACGAGGTGCGGTTCTACGACGGAGGGCGCTGGCCAAAGTGGGCGGACGGCGGCGGATCGAGCCTCGAATTGATAGACCCCCGCCAGGAAAACGACTGCCCGACCGCCTGGGCCGACAGCGACGAAACATCCAAGTCCCAGTGGACGCGCATCACTTATACCAAACCAAACAACAACGGCCGCGCCGAGTTCCAAATGTTCCTCGTCGAAGCCGGCGCGCTGCTGGTGGACGACATCGAACTGCGCGACGGCAGCCGAAACTACATCGCTAACGGCGATTTCGACACAGACGCCGCGGGATGGGAATTCGGCGGCACACACAAGTATTCCACATGGGTTGCCGACCCGGAATCCACCGGCGGCTGTCTGCGCATCGAAGCCGTCGGAGGCGGCACAACCGGCATCAACAGCGTTCGCGCCACCCTTTCGGCGCCTCTGCTTTCGACGGGAACCTACACGGTCTCCTATCGCGCCCGATGGTTGGCAGGCACCCCGTTGTTGTGCACGCGGGTGCACAACAACGGTGTGGCGCAAACCAACGCGATTCCGGTCCCCGAGGCCTTGGGAACGCCGGGCCGCCGCAACAGCCGCTATGCAGAAAACACCGGGCCGATCATCCGGGACGCGGCGCACAGTCCCGCTGTGCCAACATCCGCCACGCCGGTTACGGTCACCGCGCGCATCAGCGATCCGGACGGCGTGACATCCGCAACGGTGCATTATCGGTTGGACGGCGCCCCGGGCGGCGTCATCCTCCCGATGGGCGACGACGGTTGCCATGGTGACGGCGAAGCGGGCGACGGTCTCTACGGAGCAGTGCTTCCACCGCAGCGCTCAGGCCAGCTGGTGGAATATTATATTCAAGCAATGGACGGGCGGGGGGCATTGCGTGACTTTCCGCCCGAAGGGCCGCGGGTCGCGGCCATCTATCGCGTGCGGAATGATGGACCGCGCCGGCCGACCGCCATGAAACAATTCGACCTTTGGATAACTACCGGGACGCTTCGGCAGCTTTACGCGCGCTCAGGCGGCAGCGCCCGCATGGACAACGAGTTTCTCAATGCAACGCTGGTGGTGAACGAACAGCGGGTCTTTCAAAACATCGGCGTGCGCTATCAGGGCAGCCCTTATCTTCGGCCGGCGCGCGGCGGCCTGTTCGGCGCACTGTTTGTCAAGCAACAGCCCGGCTATGTCGTGCGCTTCAATGAAGACGAGAAGCTGTTCGGTTATGGTCGAATCAATTTCGACAGCCAGAATGTGGATCGCACAGGCCTGCACGAGCGGATGGTCGCGTGGCTGGCGAGCCGCTTCGGCGGCATCCCCTGCAACGCCCGCGAGTTCGTGAAGCTGTCGCTCAACGGCGGCCCGCCAAGCATTGTCGAACTGTTGCAGCGGATTGACAAACGATTCCTCGAAGACGCATTTCCAGGAGCCGCAGACGGCGATCTCTACGAAACCAATACAGCGTTCGAATGGCGCGGCTCGCAGTTCACAGGACGCGCTCCCGAGTTCCGCGATCGCGGGCCGGACAAGGAGCTCTATCGCCACACCTTTCAGAAACGCACCAACGAAGCCGCCGATGACTTCACTTCGCTGTTCGAGCTTCTGCGCGCAATGGATCCCCAAAAAACCGACGACTCGCATCTCGAAACGGCCCTCGAGGCTGTCCTCGACGTGGACCAATGGCATCGCACTCTCGCGGTAATGGCGGTTGTCGGCGACTGGGACGGCGTCGGATTTATGACCAACAAAAACGGCTATCTCTACCGGCGCCCGGATACCGGCCGCTGGGTGTTGATCCCCTGGGACAAGGATTTGACATGGGAGCGCACCCAGATGCAGGTGGTTAACCCGCGGCTGGCCGGCATCAGCCGCCTGATGACGTATCCTCCGCTGAAACGCCGCTACTATCGCTGCATTGAGCAGTTGCTGGAAGGTCCGTTCACGCGCAGCGAGATCGATCCGGTTGTGGACTCTTTGCATCGGATGCTTCTGGCCGAAGGCGGCGATTTCACCAGCCCGACGGCCATGAAACGCTTTGTGGATGCACGGAGAAAATGGTTGCAGGAAAACGTGGTGCCCACCACAGTCACGTTTTCGATCGCGACCGGCGGCGGAAAAGATTTTGCCACGTCGGCAAGCCAAGTGGCTCTCGAAGGCTCGGCCCCCCTGTGTGTGGAAACCATTACTCTGAACGGAAGGCCGGTTGCTGTCGAGTGGACTGATGCCACACGCTGGCGCGTTCCCGCTGTGCCGTTGGCGAAAGGCGAAAATCGTTTCGAGATGACTGCATCGCCCATGCCGCCGGGCAGCGAATCGAAATGCGCAATCACCATTCGGCGCGAGTGAACGGAGTCCAACAGGGCAAGCCGTTCAGGCGACGGGCGGCAGGAAGAATCAATAAAGGTCTGACGGTGCATATTCCGGGAATCGGTCGAATCAAGGATGAACAAGCCATCCGTCCGCTTCGGTGTTGCGATGTGCCGGGGCAGGGCCGTCTGGAAGTGGGCAAGAACGGCGTGACGGCGCTGGCGGTCAACCGCGGCGGGGAGTTTGTGTTTATCGCCCGCGGCCGTCATAGCGAGATCATGCTCCAGTCGAAGGTCGGAATCAATCCGCCGCGGTTTGCGCTCCGGCCGGTCACGATTCGCAAGCCCCTCAAGGGCGTGCTGTTCGACCTTGACGGCACGTGCGTAAAGAGCGAGTCGCTATGGATCGCGGTGATCTTGCAGGTAACCAACGAAATGCGGCGAAAGTCGAAA
>JADFCW010000339.1 GCA_017161705.1 Candidatus Sumerlaeota bacterium
TGAGTCCGGAGGTGTTTGGCCGCGCCGTGTGAGTTTGTAAGGAGGCCACTCCTATGCATACCCCGAACTCCAGCATTCGACTCGGCTTCGTGGCGGGGCTGCTTGTTGTTCTCTCGACCGCGTCGCTTTCTGAGACCATCAAATTGACCACCGGCCGGAGCGTCGAGGGCAAGATTGTGGCCGCGACCGCCGACAAGGTGACCCTTCGCTCGCCGGGTGGTGTGGATTTTACCCTCCCCAAAGACCGAGTCATCATTCCGGTGGCCGAATGGCTTCAACAGGCCAAAACGGCCCTCGATCGCAAGGACTATGAAAAAGCCGCCGATCTGGCCCGCCAGCTTACGATTTGGGATTCCAACAATACGGAAGCGCGCTCCATTCTGACCCAAGCGGAAAAACCTTTGCAGGAAGCGGCAGAGGCCAGGAAAAAGGCGGAGGCGGAAGCCCGCGCCCAGGCTGAAGCGCAGCGCAAAGCCCAGGAAGAGGCCGCTCAAAAGGCCAAAGAGGAGGCCGAAGCCAAAGCCAAGTCCAAATCAGATAAATCAGAAAAAGAAGTTCCGGAGAAGCCGAAACCCGCCGTGCCAACCCGCACCCCGGCTCGCACTCCCATCCGCATGGCCGAGCCGGCGCCGCGCACGTCCTCAGGCCTTCCGCCCGTATCCGGTCGGGAGTTGATGAGGCTGTTTCCGACCGGCTATTGTGCCGTGGGCCAAATCAATGTTGCCGCGCTGCTGAAAAATCCCATGCTGGGGCAACCTATGACGCTGATGGCCGCGGATCCGTCGGCGCAAATGGCCTTTTCGGTGCTTCAGCGAATCCAAAAAATCATGCTCGCGATCTATATTTTCCCCGAGGAGCATACCTTTGCAGGCGCCAACGGCACACGGGTGGCTGCAACACCGGGGCTGGGTGTCATGCTGCTGGCCAAAGGGGCTTTTAGCGCAAACGAGGCGAAGGATATGATCCAGATGATGGTGGCCGGCGACCCAGCGCTTGCCGCCGTTCCCTGGGAAGGCGTGATCCGAAAAGCCGACGTGGGCTCCTTTGTGGTCGCGCGCGACACCGAAATGGCTATGGTGCTGTTTTCAGAGGCCTTGGTGCAGCGGGCGGCGAAGTCGCTGGCCGGCGCTCCAGAACCCGGCGCGGACAATATTCCGCCCATGCTCGATCCTCCGCCCGCAACCGATTCGCCCATTTGGATTGGCGTGGATTACACGCCGCCATCCAATATCAAAAGCGGGAACTTCTCGATTACAGAACCCGCCAGCCAGCCCAAGAGCAAGAGCGGCAAGAAAAAAGGCGGGAAGCGCGAAAAAAGCGCCGAAGGCGAAACGGCGGAGACCGCACCGCCGCCCCCCGCCGAAGAACCCAAGGCCAAAGCTGCCAAAGAACAACTTTCTGCTGTTCCCATGATCTATGATCTCACTCAAAACGCACGTCGCACCCGCGGCACCATTCAACTGACCTCCGCGTATGATCTGGCCATTGATCTTACAAACCAATATCATTCGCCTGCCGACGCTGAAAAAGCGGCCATGGAGCTTCTCAGCAAGATGGTCGTCGCCTTTCCTCCGTTGCCCGGTAGCAATCAGCCCCATCCGGTCATGCAGCGTTTTGTTGTAGCGGCCAAAGGCGACACGATGCTGATTCAAGGCAAGATGTCGCTGATGGAGATTGTAGCGCTAATCATGCAAGCCATGCAGCCGCCGCCTCCACCTCCAGGCGCCCCTGGTGCTCCCGGAACACCGCCTCCTCAGCCGGTGTCCGACGAAGGGTAGTCCAACGAAGAGAATACGGGGCGGGTGCCGTCCGCTCTCGAAACCGTGTGCCGGTGGGTTTTGTCTGCTTCATCCCGCATACATCTGGCGCTTTTGCGGGTCCCACTTCTGGCGTTTGCCGGTTTCCAATGCGGTGGCCGACATAATCGTGGCCACGGCGTGCTGGTGGCCAAATTCAATATCGGCGTTGGGCCTCTGGCGCGACCGCATGCACTCGATCCAGTTGCCCATGTGGGAAACCGACGGTTCGCGCTGGATTTTCTGGGTTTGGATTTTCGAATCGGAGGCGCCGCCTTCCGGCGAAAGCGTCAGGCTGTTGGGCTCTGCGTGGCCGGTGCTGATCTCAAATGTTCCCTGCGTGGCGTGAAGACGGAAGAAGTTGCCGGCGCCGTTGGTCAAGCTCATCCCCCAGTCGAACAAGAAGCCTTCGGGATAGTCCATGATGGTGTGGAACGTGTCGGTGTGCTCGCGGCCGTCCTTCCAGACGTAAATGCCGCCGAGCGAGACCGCCGAGGCCGGGTATTTTGCGCCGGTCAGCAGGTGCAGCGCGTCCACATAGTGGCTCATCCACAAGCCTGACAGCCCGTTGGTCATCTCGCGATAGAAATGCCAGCGCCGCAGCAGGCTGGGGTCGAAGGGCCGTTTGGGGCGGTTGAAGAGAAACGCCTCCCAGTCCACATCTTCGGCCTTGCAGTCATTGTATTTACGATTCCAGCGCGGCTGGTAGAAATTGCCCGAAGCCGTCGCGCGCGTGATCTGTCCGAGCACACCCGACGCGACGACCTTTGCTGCGGCGATGTAGCCGCCGTCGCTGCGATACTGCGTGCCGACCTGGACGACGCACTGGTTGGCGCGGGCGAGATCGAGCGCCTCGTTGGCCTCGCCGATCTCGAGGGACATGGGCTTTTCGACATACACGTCCTTCTTTTCTTTCATTGCCGCGATCATAATCGGCGTATGAGCATAATCGGGCGTGGCGATGACGACGGCATCCACATCCTGGAGTGCGATCAGTTCGCCGAAGCGGGTGAACTGGCGCGGCTCGCGGCCGAAGGCGGTTTTGACGCGCGAGGCCGCGCGGCCGAGATTGACTTTCCACACATCGCACACGGCGGTGATCTCGACGTTCATGGTCTTCGACAACCTGGCGATCTCCGACAGATGGGCTGAGCAGCGGTCGCCCACCCCGATCAGACCGATCGAAATGCGTTCATTGGCGCCGAGAACACGCCCGGCGCTGAGCGCAGTTGCCCCCAGCGCGGCCATACTAGCCGACGACCGGCCGAGAAACCCACGGCGGCTTACCGAATGTTGCATCATGGAATGCCTCCTTTGACAATCGGTTTTGCGCTTCCCCGCGAGATGGAAGCCCCGAATGGCACCGCAACGATATTCTGCTTGCATTCCTTTTGTCCATTGTAGATTTCAAAGCCAACGCTTGAGAATGGAGCCGTAGAGTAAAGAGTTCAACACACGATCGAGGGTTCTGGCTATGCGACAAATCAGCCGTATCTTTCTCACCGGCCTTGTCACGCTGCTTCCCATCGCCATCACGATCTATATCCTCTATGCTGTGATCACTTCGCTTGAACGCGGCCTGGGAAATCTTCTGCCGGAGACGATCTACCGCCCCGGTATGGGGCTGCTGTCGGGCGTTGTCATCGTGTTCCTGATTGGCTTGCTCCTGCACGCCTGGATATTCCGCCGACTGTTTGCGTATGGCGAGCGCCTGATGCAACGCATTCCGGTGGTCAGTACAATTTACGGGGCGGTGCGCGACCTGATGGGATTTCTTTCCTCGGAGTCGAAAAACAAGACGGCCAGCCAGACCGTCCTGGTGACGCTCGGTCAGACCCGGCTGCGCCTTCTGGGCTTTGTTACACGCGAGGACCTGACCGGTCTGCCCGCCGGTATGGGCGATAAGGAAACCGTTGCGGTCTACTTTCCGATGAGCTATCAAATCGGCGGCTTCACGGCGATGGTGCCGCGGTCAGCCTTGCAGCCGATTGACCTGTCGTTTCAGGACGGGATGCGTTTTGCAATGACCGCCGGCATGTCCACCGGCGCCGGCAAGGAAGACGATCAAGAGCCAAAGCCCAAAGAGTAAGGCCGCAAAAGAGCCGGCAGGAGGGATCAGCACAATATGATAATGATACGGAGTCGTCGGAGAAACTCTCTGCTTATCAGCATAACGGGGATGGGCATGGCGATAATGTGTCTGTCCGCCGTGCCGTGGAAAAAACCCGCTGCGGCGTTTCGCTCGCCCTACGATCTCGCCTATTCGCCCGACGGAAAAACCCTTGCCGTTTCCGATCGCACCGCCTGCCGCCTGCTTCTGATGGACGCGGCATCGGGAAAGATGCTCGATGAGATTCCGATCGAGGGCGAACCGACGGGCCTAGTCTGGTCGCCCGACGGCAAGGCGCTGTATGTTTCCGAGCACCACGCCGGCGCCGTTGTCGAAATCAATGTTGCCAAGC
>JADFCW010000340.1 GCA_017161705.1 Candidatus Sumerlaeota bacterium
AAACAACGCGTTTTCCACAAGCACACTTAACAATCTCAGCAGCTCCACTTCGGCAACCGGACGTTGGCTCGTTCGTGACAGTGGAGGAAGCCTCTATGTTTCGAATGAGACATTTACGTTGGGAACTTCCGTCGCTACCTCCACAGGCCTGACGACGACAACCTGGGCGTTGTTAAATACCAGCGGCTCCGACTTTTATCAAACCTACGGAAGCTTCGGGTCGCTTTCGCTCACTGGGCTCACAGGCGCAGGCGTTTATGCCGACGCCCAGCGCACAGGTATCACGTCCGTTGGTGCGACTGGAGCAGGTTTCCGCTTGAACGAATTTACCGTTATCCCCGAGCCCACAACGGCCGCCATGCTGCTGGGAGGCTTTTGTGCCTTGCTGCTGCTCCGTCGCCGCCGCATCGGTTAGTCTTTCAGGTCGCGACCAATTAACTTTGGGGGATTATTGGCCGGTCGGTTCGCCGATCGGCCAATTAGTTTTGTAGCACGGTCGTTCTCAGTATAATTCTTAACGATGAACTTTCGCCTTGGAGTTTCATGGTATCCGGAATTGGTCGCTGAATCCGAGTGGCCGCGTGATCTGGCCAACATTCGGGATGCAGGGATCAACTTACTGCGGCTCTTTGATTTTGCCTGGTCGGCAATGGAGCCGCGTGAAGGCGATTTCCAATGGGATTGGGTGCGTCGCTGCCTAGATTTGGCACACAGCGACGGTTTTTCGGTGATTTTTTGCACCCCCACCGCCACTCCCCCGCGCTGGCTGGGTGAGCAATACCCGCAGATCATGATCGAGTTGGCCGACGGGACCCGGCGTCCGATGGGGGCGCGGCGCGATGTCTGCATCAACTCGCCGATCTACCGTCATTTCTGCGGCGAACTGGCTGACCGACTCGCGAAGGAATTCGCATCCCACCCGGCGGTGGAAGCCTGGCAGATCGACAACGAGCTTATCGGCCCCGAATACTCGCCGCCTGAATGTCATTGTCCGGAATGTCAGTGGCGGTTCCGGGATTTCCTCAAAAAACGCTACGGATCATTCGAGGTACTGAACGCCGCATGGGGCACGCGGTTCTGGAGCCAGGAATTCAGCGATTGGGGGGAGGTGACCACTCCCCGTCACTTCCGCAGTATTGACGGGCATGTGATCGATCACGGGCGCTTTTTCACGGCGAGCCTTTCGGAATTTATCGCGGTGCAGGCGGACCGCATCCGCCCGCATTTGCGCCCCGGCCAACTGATCGGGCACAATGCGACTGGAGTCTTTGACCGGCAGATCGACCATCGCTGCATCCAGAAGCCTCTCGATTTTTCCGGATGGGATGCCTACCGCGGAGCGGCCGGAGGTCCACACTCCGCCGCGCGCACCGGGCTGGCGCACGAGCTTTTCCGCTCCACGCACCACAAACCCTTTCTGATCTATGAGACCGGCGCGGAGTTGGAGAGCATCAACGGCGCGAATTGGGGCGAAATGCGCGCGCGTGGGGCTTACGCAATCATCCCATGGCACTATCGCCGACACCGCTCGGGTGTGGAGAGTGGAGGCGACATGCTGGCCGACTATGATGGCACCCCGCTCCCCGGTCGCATCGAACATGTCGCCAAGCTGGGGCAGCGGCTGGCTGAAGCCGGTCCGCTGCCAGACAAACTCCCACCGACAGATACGGCTTTTCTCTTCTCCGCCGACATGGTGCGCGTCCAGCACCGCCCCAAACCACGCTGGGATGGGCCGTTTGTCACGAAGATGCCTTACCTAGTTTCCGTCTCGGCCTTTTACGAACCCCTCTGGCGCAATGGCGTGCGGGTCGATGTGCTTGGCCCCGAGGATCCCTTAGACGCCTATCGTCTCGTTGTCCTACCCGCCGACGAATTGGTTTCGACTACGCGAATTTTGCAATTGCACAAATGGGTCAGTGGTGGCGGCCACCTTGTCGTCTCGGGCCGCTTTGCGCTCCGCTCCTCCGAAGGCGTTTATCGGGCGAACCCCGAGCCCGAACTCGTTGAGTTGTTGGGGGCTCGTCCGCTTGACCGGACGCAAAACGTGGAAATCGATGGCTGGACCGGCGTCGGCCATTCTCTCGAACTCCCAGATGGATCTCTCTCCGATCCCGCACAAGCCCGAACGCACACGCTGAACTCAGGGAGCGTCACCCACCTTCCGTGCGAATGCCCAAGCCTTGTGGGGTCGGCCTTACGGGACGCTTGTGGACGCGCAGGCGTGTCTTGGTTCGACAATATCGCCGCCGAGACCTGCATCGTCCCCGAGGGCGACAGGCTCTGGCTCATTAACCATGGCAGCACGACCGCCACGATCCTCGGCCACGACGTGCCTCCAGAGGATTTTGTGATTCAAACAAGCGCGCAGTTTTGATCTCAACTATGCAGTCAGCGAATCCTGGCCGCACAGATCCAGACTCGTCGGAGGTATTGGTTATCCGAGACCCGCCGAAGGAATTCGAGCAGATGCTTGAGCTGGTTTGGGCCGAGCTTTTTCAGCGAGTCGATGGGCTTTTCCAGGGCGAGCTTTTGCTCCGCGAATGCGTAAACGTCATCCTTGCTCATTCCCTTTCGTAGGGCCACAACTCGACGTTCTTTCCGTTCGCGTCGATCCAGTCATAGACGGACGCTTCTGCTTTCTCCATGTCCCACTGGTCGCATGAAATGACGTAGTCAAGTTTCTTGGCTGACATGATCAGTTCGTTGTTTTGATTTTGGATTTGATCGCCTCAAGGTCAGGACCCTTTGGCATGATGAAAAGGCAACGCCCGGCGCTGCGGCTTTCCCAGACGGCTCCGACCGCGCGTTTCTCCTCGCCCTCCGTCCAGAGGTGTTCGCCTTTGAACTCGACGACGAGCACGCGCCCATCGGCGAGCTGGCAAATGAAGTCCGGGTAAAACCAGTCGGTGGATGTTTGGAGACGGAATGAAGATGCTTTGCGCGAAAGGTTGCGCACCCAAAACTGAACCTCTGGAAGACCGTCAAGAAACTGCGCGCACTTAAACTCGTCCGTCAGCGTGCCGTCGGCGCGCTTTTCGCGAAGCTCGCCGGGGAGTCAACAACGCCCGAAGTCTCTTCGGGATTGAGCGCATCCCCTGCGATAACCAGATCCGTGCCATGCTCGATCCGGTGGCTCCCGATACACTTTTCCCCGTCTTTGACCATATCCATGACGCACTGCACGAGCACGGAATCCTGGAGCGTTTCCGCGGCGTCGGCGATTCCATGCTCATCGCCATGGATGGCACATGGTATCACTCTTCGCAGAAAGTTCACTGCGAGCATTGCTCCACCCTCGAACACAAAACCGGTGCCATTACTTACTACCATAGCGCAGTGACACCTGCGCTGGTAGCTCCCGGTCAGTCCGAGGTCATTGCCCTTCGACCGGAGTTTATCGTCCCTCAGGACGGTCATACCAAGCAGGACTGTGAAGTCGCCGCAGCCAAGCGATGGATGGAGGCCAATGCCGCCCGACAACGCGCCCTTGGTGCCGTCACGCTGCTCGGTTACGACCTCTACGCCCACCAGCCCATGTGTCGGCGAGCGCTCCTGCACGACCTACATTTCCTTTTCGTCTGCAAGCCCGAATCCCACCAGACCCTCTACGATTGGATTGCGTTGCTTGAGCCCGGCCCCGATCTGGGCACTCTCACGACCCGAATCCGCTCTCACGGGCCTCGCGGGCCATGGCATACTTACTCCTATCGCTGGGCAAACGGAGTTCCCCTCGCCGATGGCGATGACGCCTTGAAGGTCAACTGGTGCGAGGTGAGCGTGACCAACAAGGAGGGCAAAATCCTCTACCGTAATGCTTGGATCAGCGACTGGCTCGTCAATGAAGATAATGTCGTCTCCATGGTCGCCTCGGGTCGCTCCCGCTGGAAGATTGAAAACGAGAATAACACTGGATCGTGGGCCGGATTGTGATCATGCCGGATCATATTCACTTGTTCTGTTCACCTGCCAAACCCAATGCGCTCAGCGTCAAGGCATGGATGAAATATTGGAAATCATTGTCGTCGAAAAAATGGACGGACGCGTCAGAGCATCCAGTGTGGCAGATCGATGGCTGGGATACTCAATTGCGGCAGAGCGATAGTTATTCGGCGAAGTGGGATTATGTGCGTGGTAATCCGGTGCGCCATGGTCTGGTGGCGAGCCCGGAGGATTGGCCGTATCAGGGAGAGTTGAATCCGTTGGTGTGGCATGACATATAGGAGGGC
>JADFCW010000041.1 GCA_017161705.1 Candidatus Sumerlaeota bacterium
CAACGTATCGGTTATTTCTCTGGCCGACGGCAAAGAACGGGCGCGGATTTCGACAACCCGCGAGCCGTTTGCCATTGCGGTCACGCCGGACGAATCGCGCGCCGTGGTCACAAATCTGCTGCCTGCTATGAGTGCCACCGATCCTGAAGTGGCTGCGGAGATCAGTCTGATTGACCTCGAGAAACTGGCAGTTTCGGCTACGATCCCGCTGCCGGTCGGTTCGGCCAACGTGCGCGAAGTGGCTCTGTCGCCAGACGGCCGGTGGGCCTATGTTGTGCATACACTCGGTCATTTCAATTTGCCGACTACGCAGCTGGACCGCGGCTGGATCAACACCAACGCCCTGAGCATTCTTGATTTGTCGAAATCTCGCCTCTATGCAACGGTGCTGCTCGACCAGGTAACTCAGGGCGCGGCCGATCCATGGGGCGTAGCGGTCTCCAGGGACGGCGAGACGCTGTGGATCACGCTTGCCGGTGTCCACCAGCTTGCAAAAATCCATTTGAAAAACCTCCACCGTCTTTTAGCGGGCGAAAAAGTTCTCTCGGACGAAGCAGAAAAAGGCGGCGCTGCCGTCTGGGCCAGGATCAGGCAGGACGCGCGCAATCGCGACCTTCTGGCTTACGATCTCGCCGCGCTTTTCAGCGCTGGTCTGATCGAGCGGATTCATCTGAACGCAAAGGGGCCGCGCGGTCTGGATTTGACCCCCGACGGCGATCTGCTGGCTGTGGCTGCGTATTATGCGGGAAAGATCGTTTTTGCCGACGCAAAAACCGGCCAACCCCTGCGCGCCACAGCGCTGGAACCCGCCCGCGAGCCCGACCTTGCCCGCCGCGGCGAAATAGTCTTTCACGACGCCGCTTACTGCTTCGAGCACTGGCTGAGCTGTGCGACCTGCCATCCCGAAGGCCGCGTGGACGGTCTGAACTGGGACCTGCTCAACGACGGCATCGGCAATCCGAAAAACACCAAATCGTTGCTCCTGTCGGACAAAACCCCGCCCTCGATGTCGCTGGGCGTTCGTGCCACCATGGAAATTGCCACCGTTGCCGGTTTCCGCTTCATTCAATTTCACGAACCGGAGCCAGAAGTCGCCGAAGCAACGCAAGCCTATATTCGCTCGCTCGAACCTGAGAAAAGTCCCTATCTGTTGCCCAATGGAAAACTGTCGAAACTGGCGGAGCAGGGAAAAAAGATTTTTGAAAGCCCAAAAACCGGCTGCACCGTCTGCCACGCCGGCCCGCTGTTTACCGACCTGAAAATGTATGATGTCGGAACCGCCGACGGCATGGACAAAGGCAAGGCGTTCGACACACCGACGCTGATCGAACTGTGGCGCACAGCGCCATATTTGCACACCGGCGCGGCCGTAACGATTGAAGATCTGCTGACGACGTGCAACCCAAACGACCGGCACGGGCATACGTCGCACTTGACGAAAGAAGAAATTCAGGCTCTGGCCGAATATCTGCGGTCGCTGTAACCGCAAAGGATTGTAGGCCGTTTGTAGTTCAAACTTCAGTTTGCCGTTTGTAGTTCAAACTATAGGTCCCTTATGCTTCGTAAGTTCAGTATAGCAGTTCTTTTATCCGCCGTCAGCCAAGGATCTCCGCTAGAGCACGGAGAACATTCGACAAACCAAAGTCTGAACGACGTGTGGGTTGAACTGCTTTCCATCCAATTCGCCTTACAGCACCACGATCGCCAAACCCCGCGGCGAAACGGCCATGCTGGCGTATGATTCGCCAACTGTGTCGGCGTCTGCGCGCAAAGCGGCGGACCTTTTTCGCAACACCTTTGGCCGTGCGCCGCAAACGCTGGTTCGCGTACCCGGTCGCGTCAACCTGATTGGCGAACACACGGACTATAACGGCCTGCCCGTTCTACCATTTGCCATCGCCCAATCCCACTGTGTGGCGGCGGGCATCGGGCGCGGCCCTTTTTTTGAACTGGCAAACGCCGAATCGCAATTTCCGGCCAAGACCGTCGCCGCAGCGGATCTGGCGGCGTTTTCATCGGCAGGGGAGTGGGACAACTATTTTCGCGCCGCGGTGCTCGGTTTGCGCGACGTCGGTCTCCTGACGGCCGGGCATTCGGCCGCCGGAATGCAAATCGCCGTGGCAAGCGATCTGCCCTCCGGCGTCGGGTTGAGCTCCTCGTCAGCGCTGGTTGTGGCTTTTGCTCTCGCCGCCCTTTGCGTCCATGCCGTCCCCCCTGTTCCTGTCCTGCATCTTGCCGAAGTTCTTGCCGAGGCTGAGCACTACGTTGGCACGCGCGGCGGTGGAATGGACCAGGCCGTTTGTTTGCTAGGCAAAAAGGACCATGCCATCCGCATAAACTTTTTCCCCCTCGAAGCAGAGGCGATTCCTTTTTTTTGTGCGGGCGGACAGCCGGCGCCGCGAATCTATCTGAGCGACAGCGGCGTTCGCGTGGAAAAATCAGGCGCGGGCCTGCAGCTCTACAATCGCCGCCCGCTCGAATGCCGCCTCGCATTGCAAGTGTTCCGGCGCCGTGCCGCCTTGATGCTCCACCGTCTGCCGCCGCTCGATCCCGTTCGCCACTGGGGCGATCTGATCAAGCCGCCCATCGCTCTATCGCACGAGGCGGTTCTCGAAGCCGCCGCAACGATATTCGACCGCCCGTCCTATTCCAAAAGCCATTTGCTGGGTATTCTTGGCTGGCGCGAAGACGAATGGACCGCGTTCACGGAGTCGTTTCCTGAACCGCCCGACGGTTTCAAGTTGCATCCGCGTATCCGGCATGTCATAGAAGAAGGCCGGCGCGTTGAGCAAGCGGCCGACGCCTTGCGCGCGGGCAATTGGCCGGCGGCGGCCAAACTGATTGCCGCTTCGCACCAGTCTTGCCGCGATCTATACGAGATCAGCTGCCCGGAGATCGAGCGTCTGGTCGAAGCGGGCGCAAATGCCGGCGCGAGCGCCTCGCGGTTGACGGGTGCGGGATTTGGCGGCTGTGTTCTGCACCTTGTGCCCGCCGCCGCGTGCAGTGATTTTGAAAACAAAATGCGCCGCCAATTGGGCCGCGGCCTGCGGCTTTTTGAGGTCAACCCCTCGCAAGGGGCGGAAATACTATAGTCCGCAATTCACAAAGAGATTTGCCGTGCAGCGTCGAAAGTTTATTCGAATGACAGCCGGAGCCGCCGCACTTGTTGCGGCCAGCGAAGGCAAAAGTACAGCGGCCAAAACTCACATCATGACCGTGCGCGGCCCCATTCCCACCGACGCCGTCGGGGTGGCGTTGACCCACGAACACGTCCTCGTGGATTTCATCGGCGCGGACAAGGTGAGCCGCGACCGCTACGATACCGACGAAGTCGTCGAGGTAGTGCTTCCCCACTTGCAGCGCGCCTGCCAGTTAGGCGTGAAAACACTGGTCGAGTGCACCCCGGCCTTTCTCGGCCGCGACCCGCTTCTGCTCAAACGTTTGTCGGAGGCCAGCGGCCTGCACATCCTCACGAATACAGGCTACTACGGTGCTGCAGGCGACAAATTCGTTCCCGCGCACGCTTTCATGGAAACCGCCGACCAGCTGGCCGCGCGCTGGTCGGCCGAATGGCGTGACGGTATCGAAGGCACGGGCATCCGCCCCGGCTTCATCAAGATCGGTGTGGACGCGGGGCCGCTGTCGGAGATCGACCGCAAGCTGGTGCGCGCCGCTGCAACAACGCACCGCGCCACCGGCCTTGTCATCACCTCGCATACGGGCAACGGCGTTGCAGCGCTCGAACAGCTGGACTTATTAAAGCAAGAAGGCGCGGGGAGCGGAGCGTTCATCTGGGTTCATGCGCAAAACGAACGCAATCCCGACGTGCATGAACAGGCGGCGCGGGCAGGCGCCTGGCTGTCTTTCGACGGCATCAGCCCGAAATCGGTGGAGCGCCATGTGGCCGCCGTTGCGGCGATGAAACAGCGCGGCTTGCTCGATCGCGTGTTGATTTCGCACGACGCGGGCTGGTATCGGGTCGGCGAGCCGCGCGGCGGCATCTTTCGGCCGTTCGATACTCTGTTCGAGCAGTTTATCCCTGCGGCAACGGCCGCCGGACTGAGCAGAGACGACATTGCGCAGCTCTTGCAACTCAATCCGAGCAAGGCGTTTGCCGTAGCGCAGGCGCCCCGCCCGGCAAGCTCGCCGCACGGACAAGCATCCGTGCCGCAAGGATAACTCCTATGCACCTAACCCCATTGGATTGGAGTATTCTCATCGGCTCTCTCATTTTTTGCGTGCTGGTAGCCGCGGTCTATACACGCCGCGCCAGCAAGGGCACCGCCGAATTCTTTGCCTCCGGACGCGCCATGCCGTGGTGGCTTCTGGGTACCTCGATGGTGGCTACAACGTTCAGCACCGACACGCCGAATCTGGTCACCAATCTGGTGCGCGAGAAGGGCGTTGCCAACAACTGGGTGTGGTGGGCGTTTCTGGTCGGCGGCATGTTGACCGTGTTTTTCTACGCGCGGCTGTGGCGGCGATCGGGTGTGCTGACCGATCTGGAGTTTTACGAAATTCGCTATGCCGGAAAATCAGCGGCTGCCGTTCGAGGGTTCCGCGCCATTTACCTCGGGCTGTTTTTCAACTGCGTGATCATGGCCTCGGTCACTTTGGCCGCCGTCAAGATCGGCAACATCATGTTCGGCTGGTCGCGTCCGACCGTTGTGCTGTGGTGTTCCGCCCTGGCGATTTTGCTGTCGGTGCTCTCGGGCCTGTGGGGCGTGGTGGTGACCGACCTCGTGCAGTTTGTCATGGCCATGACGGGCGCAATCGCCGCGGCCTACTACTCGGTCAAGCAGGTCGGCGGTCTGTCGAGTCTGGTCAGCCAGTTGGACGCGCGCTCGCTTTCGCTTCTGCCGGATTTCGGCAACTGGGAATTGGCGTTTTCCATCTTCATCTTGCCGCTGGCCATCCAGTGGTGGTCGGTGTGGTATCCGGGCGCGGAGCCGGGCGGCGGCAGTTACATTGCCCAGCGGATGCTGGCGGCCCGCGACGAGCGCCATGCCATGGGCGCCACGCTGTGGTTCAACGTCGCCCATTACGCCCTGCGTCCATGGCCGTGGATATTGGTTGCCCTGTGCTCGTTGATTGTCTATCCAACGCTGGGCGACATTCAGAAGGCGTTTCCGCACGTCAACGCCGCCCTGCTAGGCCACGACATTGCCTATCCGGCGATGTTGAAGTTTCTTCCGGCGGGATTCCTTGGCGTTATGGTGGCCTCTCTGGCCGCCGCATATTTTTCCACCATCGAAACGCACCTGAACTGGGGGGCCTCCTATCTGGTGCATGACTTTTACCGCCGGTTTATCCGGCCGAGCGCCGGCGAGCGCCACCTCGTGCTGGTGTCGCGAATCGTGACAGCGCTGCTCATGATTGTGGCGGGCGGATTTGTGTTTTTCCTCGAAACTGCCAAGGGAAGTTTCGACCTGATGCTTTCCATCGGTGCCGGCACGGGGCTGATCTATCTGCTTCGTTGGTTCTGGTGGCGGATCAACGCCTGGAGCGAGATCGCGGCGATGATCAGTTCGTTCGCAGTGGCCGTGGGTCTGTTTGTGGCGCGGCGGCGCGGACTGCAAATCCCCGAGCATGTCACGCTGGCCGCGTCGGTGGCCTTCACCACGGTAGTGTGGGTGGCCGTGACTTTTCTGACGCCGCCGACGCCGCGCGAGACACTGATCCGCTTCTATCGGCTGACGCGCCCCTTCGGGCCCGGTTGGAAAGCCGTGCGAGAGGCATCGGGCATGGGGCCGTCGCCCGACAGTCTGCCCAACTGCCTGCTGGGGTGGCTTCTCGGCTGCGCGCTGGTCTATTCAGCGCTGTTTGGGACGGGCTGTTTGCTCTATGGCAAAACGGCGCACGGCGCGGCGGGTCTGGCGGTGTTTGCGGCATGCGCAGCGGGTCTGGCGTGGCTGCTGCCGAAGATTTTCGGCCGGCGCGAGGGCGGCAATGAGTGAGATACTTCCGGTCAGCCCGACGCGAGATTTTGCAACGCGCAATGCGTTTGCTTTGGACTGCGGCAGCCATGCTGCCGCTTTTGTCCGACAAGTTTCGACGCACCGAACGCGCCCGGTAGCCGTAACCAGGCGTGGAATGTTTCATAAAGATGCATACACTTTGGCTAGACCTATACACGAAAAAATTTATGTGACGAAAGGGGGATTCCATATGTGCTCGGCAATAGCGGTGTTGCCTGAATGGCGCGGCATTCGAAACGCGCTCTTCCTGCTGGTTCTGACGTTGGCATATACTCTGTATTTTGCAGACTCGCGGGTATTCTCGCAACCGGCCGCGAGAGACGATCAGCCCGCGGAACCTCGAGTGCCAGGGCCGTTTTCTGTCCAAACCCGCGCCGGCACCATCGCCATTCCCACCTATCCATGGGGGCCCGACGATGTAAATCCGCATTTTCCCCAGATCCTCGGCAAGCCGATTTATCCGTATCCGATGCAGGATAATCTTTCCCGGAAAAAGGAAAACCGCCGCTATGAAACGCTCGTTGTCGAGAACCCATATCTGCGCGTCACGGTCCTTCCGGAGCTCGGCGGCCATGTCCATTCAGTCTTCGACAAAACAACGGGCAAGGAGATGTTTTATGTCAATCAAGTGATCAAACCGGGCCTGATCGGTTTGCGCGGCGCATGGATTTCCGGCGGCATCGAGTTCAATACCGGCCCGCATGGCCACACCGTAACGGCCGTTTCGCCCGTGTCCTGCCGGTTTGTCGAATTCGACGACGGGAGCAAAGGAATCGCCATTGGCAACATTGAGCGCGTCTTCCGCACGCAATGGGTCGTGGTCGTGCGGCTGCGTCCCGACCGTTGTTTTCTCGAAGAGCGCGTTCGCATTTACAATCCGACGCCCTACGTTCAGCCGTACTACTTTTGGAACTGCACCGCCGTGCCCAATACCGACCGGATGCAGTTCATTTATCCTATGACGCTAGGGACCGATCACGCGGGCACATCGTTCTTCCGCTGGCCGGTGGACAAAGGGGTGGATCTGTCGTGGTCGAAAAACTACAAACAGCCCACCTCGATCTTTGCCTATCAGTGCGATCAGGATTTCTTCGGCTCGTATGATCATGACGAGGACCGCGGCGTGGTCGCCTACGCGAATCACTTTGAGCTGCCCGGGAAAAAAGCCTGGACGTGGGGACGCGGCAGCGAGGGCCTCGCCGCGCAGGCCACGCTGACCGACGACGGATCGCTGTATAACGAAGTGCAGACCGGCCCGCTCGTTACGCAAGCCGACTACGGCCTGCTGCAGCCCCATCAGACGATCGAGTGGACCGAGTGGTGGTATCCCGTCCACGGCATCGGCGGCTATGAGTATGCGACCAAAGACCTCGCAGTGAATGTAGTGGAAGAGAAGAGAGAAAAGAAAGTTCGAGGCAAGAGCGCCCCGCCCGCCGGCCTTGTGATCAAGATGATCGGAACAGGAACCTGGGAGAATGCAGAGTGCCGCGTGAAGGCCGGCGACCACGTATTGGCGACCGCGCATGTGGCCATTTCGCCGCTGAAGGCAACCCTGTGGCGTCCGAACCTGAAACCGCCAGCGGGCGAGACGCCGGTTCTGCCCACCACATTTACGGTTGAGATTGTGGCGGGCGGCAAAATGCTGGCCTCGTTTGTTCATCCGCTGCCGCTGCCCAAACGCGAGCCGCCAACCACGTCCGGGAAGGATCGGAAAGCACCCGGCGACGCGGGGAAAAGCGCTCAAGACCACTGGGCCGACGGTGTGCTGGCGGACAAGCAATCCAAAGTTGCCGAAGCCCGAAGGCATTTTCAGATGGCGCTCGAAAAGGACGCCAGCTTTGCTCCCGCGCACCTGTCGCTTGCCATCCTCGACCTTGAAGCAGGCTTGCCGCAGCAAGCGCGCCCTCATCTCGAATCTGTCCTCAAGCAGGACCCCGACAACGGCATGGCGCATTATTACCTTGCCCGTGCGCTGCTCGAACTGGGCGACGAATCGGCTGCCCTTGAATCGGCATGGCGCGCCGTGCGCGATCCGGCATCCGTTTCGATCGCCCGGGCGCTGGCCGGCGAGATGTATCTCCGCAACCAGGACGTGGAAAAGGCCGTTGCCGTCCTGCAGCGCGCTGTTGCGAACGATGCGCACGACATTGTCGCCCGCAATCTGCTGGCTGTGGCGTTCTGGATGTCGGGGCAACACAACGCCGCGCTCGAACAGGTCGAATCGGTGCTCGATCTCGATCCGCTGGACCCGCTGGCCCTTGCGGCGCGCAATCCGCTCAGTGGTGCGGGAGATTTTCCGGACAGCGAAATCCTAACGCGGCTGCAGCGCGAGCCGCAAACGCTCCTCGAACTCGCGGCCTTTTTCTATCGTCTGCGACTCTATCGCCCGGCCGCCGACTTGCTTCGCCGAATCGCCTTTGCCGAAGGAGGCGAGGCGACACCCATCACGTGCTACTACGCCGCGGTGATCGCCGATTGCATGGGCCGCAGCGACTGGACGGAGCGTGCACTCGACCGCGCCGCCGAGATGTCGCCCGACTACGTGTTCCCCGATCGTCTGGAGACAATCGCGGTCTTGCAGCACGCCGCGCGGCTTCGGCCCAGCGATTGGCGCATTCCCTATTATCTCGGCTGTCTTTACATGGCCAAGGATCGCAAAGACGACGCCGTCGCAGCCTGGAGACAGGCCGTCGCGCTCGGCGGCGACTATAGTGTTCTGTATCGCAACCTGGGGATTGTTGCATGGAAATTGGACGACGACGCAAAGGCCGCCATTCCGCACTACGAAAAGGCTTTGGCGCTGCGGCCCGACGATCAGACACTTTCACGCGACCTTGCTATACTTTATCAGAAGACCGACCAGTGGGCG
>JADFCW010000042.1 GCA_017161705.1 Candidatus Sumerlaeota bacterium
CGAAGGCGCGCGAGGTGCTGGAAAAAACTCTTGGCGCCGAACGCTACCGTAGTGATGTGATTGAGTTGCTGGCGCGCACCTATCACCATCTCGGCGAGGACGAGAAGGCGGCGGAGTTGATTGCCTCGCGCACATTCCACGCATGGGAAGGCCAGCGTTCGCTGTACGAGATTTACCGCGATGTCCACGTGGCGCTGGGCAAAAAGGCGTTCGAGGCCGGCGACTACAAAAAGGCCGCATCCGAGTTCGAACGCTCGCTCGAATACCCAAAGAACCTCGGCGTCGGCCGTCCCGAGCGTGTAAACGAAACCGAGCAGCGTGCCTGGCTGGAGAAGGCGCGCGCAGCCGCGGCGAAACAATAGCCCCGAACGAACCGGCGGAAGAATACTCGCACCGGCTCGACATCGTTTGAATCGCATGAAGTGGGGGCGCGGCGCTTATGGGCTATGAACGTAGGCGGCGTGATTTTTGGAAGGGCACCGGATTGTTCTTTTCCCTTGCCTGCCGCACCGGCGCACCGCAGACTGTCCTGTGTTTTTGCATTTTACCGGGAGTGAGATAACGCCATGAACGAATTGATCGAACGTTTGCGCCACGCCGAACAGCGCATTGCTCACGCCCGGCAGTATCTTTGACCTCGATTCCCTCGCTAGGGAAATCCAGAAACTCGAAGAAACCGCCGGTCGGCCCGACTTTTGGAATACGCCCGCCGTGGCGCAATCCCATCTGCGCAAACTGAAACAACTCAAGAGCCAGGTCGAACCCTGGAACGCTCTGGCTGTCGAGGTCGCCGACACGATCGAACTGGCCGAGTTGATGCAGAACGACTCGGATGACGGTGCGGCGGCGGCCGAGATCGAGCGCACAACGGTCGCGATCGAAAAGCGGCTGCACGACCTCGAATTCCACGCCATGATGTCCGACGAACTGGACATCAACAATAGCTATCTTTACATTCATCCGGGCGCCGGCGGCACCGAATCGTGCGATTGGGCCTCGATGCTCCTGCGCATGTATACGCGCTGGGCCGAAGCCAAAGGCTACAAGGTCCGCACTCTCGATCTGCAGCCGGGCGATACGGCCGGAATTCGCAGCGCTATGCTCAAGATCGAGGGCGAATGGGCATACGGATACCTCAAGGCCGAGAACGGTATCCACCGCCTTGTGCGCATTTCGCCGTTCGACGCCAACCAGCGCCGCCACACCTCGTTCGCCTCGGTCTTCGCGTCGCCCGAAGTAGACGACACGATCGAGATCGAAATCAAAGAAGGCGACCTGCTGATTGACACCTTTCGTTCGAGCGGCGCAGGCGGCCAGCACGTCAACAAGACCGACTCCGCCGTCCGCATCACGCACCTGCCCACCGGCATTGTCGTGCAATGCCAGAACGAGCGGTCCCAGCGGCAGAACAAGGTGGTGGCCATGCAGGTTCTACGCTCCCGCCTGTATCAGATGAAGCTCGAAGAACAGCGCGCCGAGATGGACAAAATCGCCGGCGAGAAAAAGGACATCGCCTGGGGCCATCAAATCCGCTCCTACGTGTTTCATCCCTACACGCTGGTGAAAGACCATCGTACGGATGTGGAAACCGGCAACGTTCAGGCGGTTATGGACGGCGAGATAGACCAATTTATCGAGGCGTATCTGCGGATGCGCGCCGGCAAGTGAGCCGCCGAGGGCGCCGTTCAGAATGAATTGCGCAAGAGCGCAGGTCCCCTCGCTCTGCCTTCTTTCCTGCTGCCTATCGGAGACCCTGCGATGATTGGAGTGATCGCAACCATCGAAGTGGCTGAGGGACGCCGCGAGGAGTTGCTTCGGGCATATCAAAAACTCGTGCCGCTGATTCGCGCCAACGAGCCTGGCTGCATCGAATATCTCCCCATGATTGACCGGCCGACCGATCTCGGCAATCAGCAACCGCTGCGGCCGAATACCATCATTGTCATAGAAAAATGGAAGGATATGGACGCCTTTCTGGCGCATCTGAATGCGCCGCATGTGGTAGCCTTTCGCGCGGAAACCGCCGCCATCCGGCGCAGCGTGACCCTTCAGGTGCTCGAACCGCTTTTGAAATGAACACGTCGCGCGCGGAATCCGGGATGCGGCGTTGGGATAATGAAGACCTTTGCGCTCGTTCAATGCCCCGGGGTGCGTTTCATGCTCTATCTGCTTGTCACCTATCTGGCGTGGCTTGCGGCGCTGAACCTGTTCTGGCAGGACCGCATCATTTTCCCTCGCCACATCATCCCGCCGTCCGCCGGCATTCCCTTTTACGAACCGACGCACATCATCCGGCTGGACATCGAGCGGGGTGGGCAGGTCGAGGGATGGTTCATGCCCGTCGCATCCGCAACGACTGAAACGCCTGCACCCGCCGTCATCTTTTTTCACGGCAACGGCGAAATCATTGACTATCTCGACGACATTGTCGCCGGCTATCACCGGCTCGGCTACTCTGTCCTTCTGCCCGAATATCGCGGCTACGGGCGGTCGGACGGCAAGCCGTCGCAGCGGGCGATTTGCAGCGACGCGCGGCGGTTCTATGACGCGCTAACGCAGCGGCCCGATGTGGACGCGTCGCGCATTGTGTTTCACGGCCGGTCGCTGGGCGGCGGCGTAGCCGCGCAACTGGCGCTCGAGCGCAAGCCGGCGGCGTTGATCTTGCAGTCCGTGTTCAAGAGTGTGGCCAGCATGGCGTGGCGAGTGGGTGCCCCGCCGTTTCTGGTTCGGCATCCGTTTTACACCGATCGGGCGGTTGCACAACTGAACGTGCCGATCCTGATTTTTCACGGCACGCGTGACGAAATTATCCCGGTTTCGCACGGCCGGCGGCTGCGCCGGCTGGCCCCTCACGCCGTGTATATCGAGTATGACGCGGGCCATAACGATTTTCCCGGCCGCGGCCGCGAAGAACGGTATTGGACGGACATCCGAGAGTTTCTGGATCGGCCACTCCGCCGATAGGCGGCGGATATAAAGGCATTGCGGAAAAAGCACGGCAATATATTGTACCCCATCTTGTGCGCAACCGGCCAAGCGGCGAGTCGAAATATATCTCCCTCCAATCACTACAAACTTGACGATATCCGAGAGTCTTTGCACGATTCGCGCAAACAGCAGGGTGAACATTTTGTTATTTGGGAGGAAGTAGTATGAAAAAGCGAATCGTCTTTTGTATCTGTGTAAGCGTAGGGACGGCGCGCGTTTCGCCCATCGCTGCCCAGGCTATCGAGGCAACAAAGGACCTCGCGATTCGCAACACCCTGCTGGCGGTGACGTTTCACGGAGCCGACGGCACGCTCGCGGTCGAGGACCTGCGGACCCAGCGAACGTGGGAACAACAACCAATTGCCAGGGGAATCGAGGTGGTCGGCGCCGAGGTGAAGGACGGAATACGCGCGACGCTCCGCCATACGCCCTCGAAACTGGAGATCGCTGCGACAATCCGACTGGATGGCGACAAACCGGAGCTGGTCGTATCGCTTGCGGCTCAGGGCAAGATGCCCAATGCCTTTGCCTATCCGCATCCTTTCGTGACGGAAAAGGGGACGTATCTGGTCGTGCCAATGAACGAGGGCATTTCGTATCCGGTGGATGATGCGACCATCAAGCCGATGCGCCTGATCGCCTACAGCGGCCATGGGATCTGCATGGGATTTTGGGGGGCGACCGACGGACGGCAGGCGTTGATGGCAATCATCGAGACCCCGGACGATGCGGGGGTTCGGATTGTGCGGGCGGGAGAAAGGGCCCGCGACAAGAGTGTCGCACCCGCGGGCAAAAATGACACGGGCGTGCTCTGTCTTGCGCCCGACTGGGACGCGCAACGTGGCGTGTGGGGCTACGAGCGGCGGCTGCGCTTTGTCTTTTTTGACAAAGGCGGTCATGTGGCGATGTGCAAGCGCTATCGCGACTATGCGAAGCAGATCGGCCTTTTCAAAACCCTGGAACAGAAGCGGCGCGAGAATCCAAATGTGGACCTGCTCGTCGGCGCCGTGAACGTGTGGTGCTGGGAGAAAGATCCGGTCGCAATGGTGAAAGAAATGCAGGCCGCCGGAATCGAGCGCATTCTCTGGAGCAACCGTCAGGGGCCAGAGGGCATTCGCGCGATGAACGCGATGCCGCTTGTCTTGACCAGCCGCTATGACATTTATCAGGACGTGATGAATCCGGAAAATTTCAAGTTGCTGCGCGGCGTGCACCAAGACTGGCCGACCGAGGCCTGGCCGAAAGACATCATGCTCGACGATAAAGGGGAGTGGCGGCGCGGCTGGCAGGTCACCGCGCGCGACGGCAGCCGCATCCCGTGCGGCGTGCTCTGCGATATGCGCGCCCCGGAGTACGCAAAGAAGCGCATCCCGCCGGAGCTGCAGACGCATGACTATCGCTGCCGATTTATTGACACGACCACGGCATCGCCCTGGCGCGAGTGCTACCATCCCGATCACCCCATGACGCGCAGCGACAGCAAAAAATGGAAGATGGAGCTGCTGCGGTTTGTGAGCGAAGAAATGAAGCTGGTAACCGGCAGCGAGACCGGCCATGAGGCGTCGGTGCCCTATGTGCACTACTTCGAGGGGATGTTGAGCCTGGGGCCGTATCGCGTGCCGGAGGCCGGGCGAAGAATGCAGGAAATTTGGGATACCGTACCGGAGAACGTGGCGAAATTTCAAATGGGCCATCGCTACCGGCTGCCGTTGTGGGAACTGGTTTATCACGACTGCGTGGTGGCGCAGTGGTATTGGGGCGATTACAGCAACAAGTTGCCGTCGCTCTGGGACAAGCGCGACCTGTTCAATGCCCTGTATGGCACGCCGCCGATGTTCATGTTCAACCGCAAATTCTGGGAGGCGAATAAGCAGCGGTTTGTCCAGAGTTATCGCGCAACGTGTCCAATCGCGCGGGCAACAGGCTACAGCGAGATGACGGATCATCGTTTCTTAACACCCGATCGCGATGTGCAACAGACGGTGTTCGCCAACGGCGTGACGGTGACGGTGAATTTCGGAGAAAAGCCGTTCAAAATGGCCGACGGAACGGAACTCAAGGCGATGGGATATGTGGTAAAAGGGTTATGAGCGGCGAGCGGACGGAATGGGCAGCGTGGACGCAACAGGCGGCACGGACCGCATGAACAATACAGTTTGAACTGCAAACAGGAGGTGCGATCATGGATAGACGAACATGCCTTGGCGCCATGGCGACAGCGGCGCTCGGGGCGGCGGCGTCGAGAAGCGGACTGCCCGCCATGGCGGCGCAGAAAAGACAGCCCGGGCGGTTGCCGAACATCGTGATCATTTTCGCCGACGATTTGGGCTATGGCGATCTCGGCTGCTATGGGCATCCGACGATCCGGACGCCCAATCTGGACCGCATGGCGGCCGAGGGGATGAAGCTGACCCAGTTCTATTCGGCGGCGCCTGTGTGCACGCCCAGCCGCGCCGCGCTGCTGACCGGCCGGCTGCCCATCCGCAACGGCATGGTGGCCAGGAATCCGCGCGTGCTGACACCCAGGTCCTCCGGCGGTCTGCCGCCGGAGGAAATCACAATCGCCCAGGCGCTCAAGACCAGGGGCTACGCCACGTGTTGCATTGGCAAATGGCATCTGGGGCATCTGCCGCAATACCTGCCCACGCGCCGCGGCTTCGACTCCTACTTCGGCGTCCCGTACAGCAACGACATGAAGCCGACCCCGCTGATGCGCAACGAGGGGACAATCGAGGAACCGGCGGATCAGGCGACCTTGACTCGCCGCTATACCGACGAGGCCCTGAAGTTCATTCGGGCCAACCAGGGCAAACCATTCTTCCTTTATTTCGCGCACACCTTTCCCCATACGCCGTTGTTTGCCTCAGAGGCATTCAAAGGAAAAAGTCCGCGCGGTCTTTATGGGGATGTCGTCGAGGAACTGGATTGGAGCGTGGGGCAGGTGCTTGGGACGCTGCGCGAACTAAAGTTGGCGGAGAACACCCTTGTTCTATTCACCAGCGACAACGGCCCCTGGCTGATTCGGCGGCTGCAGGGCGGCTCGGCAGGGCTTCTGCGCGAGGGCAAAGGCAGCACGTGGGAAGGCGGCATGCGCGAGCCGTGCATCGCGTGGTGGCCCGGGCGTATCCAGCCCAACACGGTGAGCCATGAGCTGGCTTCGACCATGGACTTTTTCAATACGGCGCTGGAGCTGGCCGGAGTGCCCGTGCCGACCGACCGCGAGATAGACGGCGTGAGCCTCGCCCCGATTCTTTTGGGAAATGGACCAGGCAACCGCACCACAATGTTCTTCTATCGCGACGATGAACTCTATGCCGTTCGCAAGGGACCCTGGAAACTTCACCTGATCACAGAGGCGGGATACAACGACAAGCCAGTCAAGCACGACCCGCCGCTTCTCTTTCAACTGGAGCAGGACCCCTCGGAGCAGTGGGATGTGGCCAAAGAGAATCCCGAGGTTGTGGCCGACCTGCTGCGGGAGATCGAAAGGCATCGTGCGGGTCTGAAGCCTGTGCCGTGTCAGCTGACCAGCCTGATCAAGGGAAAGTAAACCGAATGCGAAAGAGAGATCGTCCGCGTTCCGAGCGGATTTGAGCGCATGCCGCGGGAAGACCCTAAAGTGGCCTTTAGCAAGAACCAAGAAGATCTTCGCTAGATGGCTAAATCTCGAGATGAAAAAGTTTCAGGCGGCCGTAAGAGAGAAAGCTATGGTTCGTCTTGCGATGAGCCGGGACTGCAAAGCGGCAGCATGGCTGCCACACTCCAAAAGTTCTGCAAAGCGGAATGCTTTCGCTTTGGACTGCGGCAGCCATGCTGCCGCTTTTTCTTGACAAGTTTCTACGCACCGAACGCGGCCTGTAGCCATAACCAAACACGGGATGCTCCATCGAGATGCCTACACTTTGGCTGGATCTTTAAACCAAAAAATCCAACGTGCCTCCTGCCGGAACCAAAAAGATCTGCGCAAAATGGCTCGAGGTCTGGATGAAAGAATTTAATGCCTGCGCCTCGGAAAAAACAAAGCCACACAAAGGAATCATGCCATTTGGCTCATTTCCGCCTTCGCCAAAGCAGTGTATCCGTGAAAGCCTCCAGTTGGGTGGTCAGGCGGACGGGCGATGTGTTTTCATCGAGGTGGAGCGTGAGAACGGGGATGTCATAGTCGCGGCTGACGCGCACCAGGATGGCGGAAGCAACGGATTCGGGCATGCAGCTGAAGGGAAGGATATGGACAACGCCGTCGAGGCCTTCGCGCGCGGCCAAAATGGTTTCGCCGACCGACACATTGCACTCTGCCCCCACATTGTAGCCGAGATACTGATAAGACGCCTGGAGGATTTCCTCGCGGCGCTCGCGCAGCGCGCGGTTGAGGCCGGTGTTGCGGGAAATATGCACGCTGAACCAGTTGCCGCGTGAAACCTCCACACCCAGTTCACCCAGAATCCGCTCAACGCCGCAATTGATACGATGATCCATGACCGTGTAGAGTTCGCCGACAATGGCCACGCGCAGCGGGCGCAACTCGGTGTCCACTGGAACTCGCTCCATGAGCGCCAGAGCCGCTTCGGCGGCTTTCGCAATGTCGGGTAAGTCTTCGGCGGCGTCCACGAGAGCGAGCGCACGGCGGAAGGCATCCTCCGTGGCGCCGCGAGTCAGCTCGCGCGGGCGGATTCGCTGGGCGGCGCGTTCAATGTTCTCGCAGGCCACCATCTTCTGCCAACCGACTTTCAGAGCGTAAGGAAGACGGGCCAGTTGGCGGAAACGCACTTCGTGGCGCAGACGGCGGCCCTCGCGCTCCAGACGACGCAAGTCCTCGAAACGCCACCCGCCCGGAATAGTGAGCCAGCGGTAGCGATAGCCCAGGTCCGCGAGAGTGGTTTTCATCACCAGATCGTAGAGGCCGAGGCGGCAGGGCGGGCCGCTGCCCAGCATGACGATGGTGTCGGCACCGCGCTCGAGAGCCTCGATAAAGTTGCCGAGGATCATGCGGTAGGGCAGACAGAGACCGTCGCCGGAATTGCGACAGCCCAGTTCGAGCGTCCGGCGTGTGCTTTCGGGGGGCACCAAATACTCGAACCCGCAGGCCACCGCAATGCCCTTGCAGAAAATCGCCATGGTGCCCAAATGAGGAAACGTCGCAATCATCAAGGGAAAAGGTAGGGGAGAGCGCGGGCGCTTTCAAGCTTGTCCATCGTGTCCCTGCCGTCCATATTTTTTGCCCTGCGCCCGTCCCCAAAATTTCGAGCTCGACAGCGCTGCGAAAATGTGATTTCCCACAACCCACCAGCATCGGAAGCACCGATGGTTTTTCCGGCGCGGGGCTGCACGGCATGTTTCAAGGAGGCGAAATAATTATGAGGTCAAACAAGCGACTAGCAATGTCTGCAAAGGCGGTTCGCATGCTCGTCACAGCGTGGATAATCGCCGCCGCAGGAGGCCGCGCCTGGGCCGCCGAGGCCCCAGACGATCCCAACGCGCTTCTGGCAGGAGAGAAGGAGCAAGGCTTTATCTCGATTTTCAACGGCAAGGACTTGAGCGGGTGGGTGATGGACCGTGCCACAACCACGTCGTTCGAGGTCAGAGATGGCATTCTTCAATGCTTGGGCAAAGGCGATTATCAAACCATTCTTCGCACGACACAGATGTATGAAAACTTTGAGCTGCGGCTGGAGTATATGACGCCGTCATGGTGCGAAGGCGGGGTGTTGTTTCACGTTCCCGAAATCGGGCGCGCCACGCGCATGGGAACCAAGATTCAAATCTATCATCCCGTGGGAGTAAAGCCCGAGCCAACGGTGGCCGGCTCCATTTTTGGCGTCCTGGCGCCGCCCAAAGACATGGCCCGCAAGGCCAAGCAATGGAACGACCTTCAGATTCTGATGGACTGGCCGCGCCTGCGCGTCGAACTGAACGGCGAAGTACTGCACGACATCAATATGGAGAAATACGAGGAACTGAAATACCGTGAGCGGCGCGGATTCGTTGCCCTCCAGGATATCGGGTCACGGCCGGCATTCCGCCGGATCCGTATTCGCACACTGCCCGACAAGGACAAATGGGAAGCGCTGTTCAACGGGCGCGATTTCACCGGCTGGCACGAAGCGGACAACTGCAAATGGGAAATCCGCGACGGCGTCATTCATGCCTCCGAGGGAACCGGGTATCAGATCACCGACCGCCGGTTTCAGGATTTCGAGCTGAAGGCGCTGGTGCGCACGTCTCCGCGAGCCAACGGCGGCATTTTCTTCCGCTGGAACCGGGAAACGACCAAAAATAAGGACCGCGGCTATGAAATCCAAATTCGCCAATCGCCCGATTCATCCCATCCCACAGGCAGTATTTATGAAATTGAGCGCGCGCGCGACGATGATATCGTGAAAGATAACCAATGGTATTGGATGCACATCATCGCCCAGGGGCCGCACATCGTGTCGCGCGTGGACGGCAAGACGGTCGCCGAAATCCACGACGCAAAGAAAACGGGACCCGGACATATTGCATTGCAGATGCACAGCTACAATTCCTGGGTCGAGTGGAAGGAAATCAAAGTCAAGAACTTGTCCAGATGAACCTGCGCGCTTCAGGAGCACCCGACCATGAGCAAAGGAATCGGTGACCGGTTTCAGGAAGAGACCAAATACACGCGCGGGAAAATGAGCGGACGGGCGCTCGATTGGAGCCGCATGCCCGAGCCGTTCAAGACCTATCCCGCCGCGCCGAGAATTGCTCTGCCGCCGGCGACAATGGAAGGCGGACCCGGATTGTGGGAAATTCTGCGCCGGCGGCGCAGCGTGCGGGACTTTGCGCGGCAGTGGATCAGCCGTTCCGATTTGTCGCAGTTACTGTGGGCAGCGCAGGGGGTGACGGCAGAGATGGAAGGTTATGCGCTGCGGACGGCGCCGTCGGCCGGCGCACTGTATCCTGTCGAAACCTATCTGTCCGTCCAGGCAGTCGAAGAAGTGCCGCAAGGGCTGTATCATTACGATGTTCGGGGCCGCGCGCTCGAACAGATTCAGGCCGGAGATTTCCGCATTGCCGTTGCCCAGGCGGCGCTCGAGCAGGACATGGTGTATTACGCCCACCTAGTCTTCATTTGGACGGCCATTTTCCAGCGGTCGAAGTGGAAATACGACCAGCGCGCATTTCGCTACGTGTATCTGGATGCAGGGCACATCGCCCAGAATGTCGCTCTGGCCGCCGTCGCGCTGGGCCTGGGCAGCTGCCAGATTGCCGCATTGTATGACGACGAGATGAACGCTTTGCTGGGCGTGGATGGACGGACCGAGAGCACGATTTATATGACCGTGGTTGGAAAAGCGATAGAATGAGGCTTCGGCAGGCAATTTGTGATTGACGCGGCGGGACGGACCTGGCATAACTCTTTGCAGTTTTATCCATCGCGGGCGATGACCGATTTATTCTAGCCGCGAATCCAATGTGCGAGGAGGGCAACCTATGCCGAAAGCGTCGAAAGAACTACTGGGCAAGCTCAACGATGCCATTGCGCGCGAGCTCCAGGTGGTCGTGCAGTATATGTGGCAGCATGTGCTGTGGAGCGGCGTCAAAGGTTTTGCTGTGAAGGACGAGCTCAAGAAGATCGCAATCGAGGAGATGAAGCACGCGGAAGCGATCGCCGAGCGGCTCAATTATTTGGGCGGAATTCCAACGACCAAGCCTGCACCGATCTTTGTCGGTTCTTCCCTCAAAAAGATGATCGAGCAGGACAAGAAGGACGAGGAAGGGGCCATAAAGATGTATAAGGAAATCATGGCCCTTGCCGCGAAGGAAGGCGACGAGGTTACGACGCTGCTTTTCCAGAAGATTCTGACCGACGAGGAAGATCACCACGACGTGTTCTGCACGCTGCTCGAGGAAATCTGAAGCGCCGCCAGTTTGGGTATTCGCACGAATTCCGCATAAGAGGAAGGCGCCGGCCGCCTATGCCGCGCGCTTTTTCTTATTGCAAGCCCCTCCCAGCGCTTGCGGCGTATGCTAAATCCCTACCGGCGTGCGCGGCGATTGACGGCGTCGGCGAGGCGCTGGGCCTGCTCCTTGGAGACAAAACCTTCGATGCGGATCCGTCCGTCGCGGATCGGGGCAATGATCAAGGGCGTGGCCAGAACGCGATCGTCCATGATCAGGGCCATGCGGCGACCGATATTTTGCGCAGTGAGCAGGGCCAGTTTGTCGGCCCCTTCTATGGTGAAGTGCGCCAGCACCGATGGTCGGCCGGTGATCCGGTCCACCCGTACCTCGGCCCAGGACAGGTCGTATTCCGTGGCGTCGGGACGGTGGGCGAGGAAGATGATCTCGCCGGTTTTTTCGACCCGGCGTTCCACAACGTTCGGACCGGGTTCTTCGTGGATGAGGTAAATCTGAAACAACGGAGTAGGCGGCAGACCAGCCGGCCGCGGAAGCGGTTCGACGGGCGCGGTCTCGCAAGCCACCATTGCCAACAACCAAAGCAGGAATGCCGCGGGTATGCTTTGGTTTCGCGGCGGCCATTTACGTCGGAGCGTGCATGGCATTTTGTGCATTGATCGAACATCCTTTTCCCTGCGTGTCATGCACTGAGCCTGTATGGCAGACGGGCCGGACGGTCAACCAGAAAGCCGGCTCTGCAACTTCCACGCACCTCTTTGGCCAAAAGCATTTTGCCGCGCTTGACAGCAGGGCTTTCCATCGGTTGCTTTCTGATCTCAGCAGGGAAGTCCGACGTGAAGCCCTCAGCGCTCAATTCCACACCGTCCTCCCATTTTCATTCCATCTTTCGCGCACTGCGCTACCGCAACTATCGCCTGTTTTTCATCGGCCAGGGCATCTCGCTCATCGGCACGTGGATGCAGGCGGTCGCGATGAGCTGGCTGGTGTATCGGCTGACCGGTTCGGCGCTGCTGCTGGGGGTGGTCGGTTTTGCCTCGCATATTCCGACGTTTTTGTTTTCCCCCATAGCCGGTGTGTTGGCCGACCGCTGGAACCGGCGGCGGATGTTGATCGCGGCGCAATCGGCCGCCATGGCCCAGGCACTGGTTCTGGCGGTGCTGGTTTTCACCGGTTGGATCGCCCCATGGCAGATCATTGCACTCGGCGTGGTCGTTGGCGGGGTGACGGCGTTCGACATTCCGACGCGCCAGTCGTTTGTCGCAGAGATGGTGGAGCGGAAAGAGGATCTGGGCAACGCAATTGCACTGAATTCGTTCCTGTTCAACAGCGCGCGAATTTTAGGACCTTCAATCGGAGGGATCCTAATTGCGGCCGCGGGCGAGGGCGTATGTTTTCTCCTGAACGCGCTCAGTTATCTGGGCGTGATTGGGGCGCTGTCGGCCATGCGGCTGGAGCGAAAATCGCCCCGACAGGCACGCCATGTTTTGACGGAATTGAAAGAGGGTTTTGCCTATGCCTATCGCTTCCCGCCCGTCCGCTCGATTCTTCTCCTGCTTGGCGTAATGACACTGCTGGCCGCGCCGTATTCCACATTGATGCCGGTGTTCGCCAAAGACGTGCTCCAGGGGGGCTCGCACGCGCAGGGGTTTCTGATGGCGGCGGCAGGGTGCGGGGCGTTGATGGGCGCCGTGTTTCTGGCTTCGCGAACCGGTGTCGCAGGCCTTGGTCGAGTTATCGTCTCGGGCATGACGTTGATTGGAATTGGCCAAGTCGTGTTCTCCCAGTCCCGCTTGTTGCCGCTCTCGCTTCTGACGATGGTGGCCGCCGGTTTCGGCATGATGGTGATGATGGCCTCCTGCAATACGATTCTGCAGACGCTGGTGGACGACGACAAGCGGGGCCGAGTGATGAGCCTGTACACAATGGCGTTTATGGGGGCAGGGCCGACCGGCAGTCTGCTGGCTGGATTTCTAGCGGCGCATGTGGGAGCGCCGGCGACAGTGCTGGCGGGCGGACTGGGATGTTTTGGCGCGATGGCGGTTTCGCTGCGGTATCTGCCGGCGATGCGGAAAATCGTCCAGCCGATTTACGCGGCCATGAATATGGCTCCTGAAGTCAAAGAAGGATAGAGATAGATATACCCCGCGGGACCTCCTCCATCTCGCCACCGTTCGAATCGAACCCAAAGGGCTTGACATGGTCCCTGCAGTTGGGGCTAGCTATAGGGGTTATGCGGTGAAACCGGCAAAGAGGGAAAGCCGCGTTCATCACCCTATAGGAAAGCGGAAAAGCCGGTGCCCGCGGTAAGGATAAACGAATGAACGGTTTGAGGTCAGCAACGGTTTGGATCGTCATCTTCCTGATGTTCATTTTGTTATTCTATCATTTCGGCAAAGAGAAATCGGGCAATGATGAGGTAACCTTCAAGCAATTTACGGAGATGGTGCAGAAGGGGCAATTGCGCGACATCCGGATCAAAGATCAGCGCATCGAGGCGGTGCGCGCGGGCGACGCCCGAGGACGCGAATCGCGCGTCTTTGTCCGATTTCAGGAAGGGCAGCTGGAATACTACACCAAAGTCCTCGAAGACCTCAAAGCAGAATACGCAAACGACCCGCCTTCGATTATTCTCCAGAATCTGTTCTTCTCGCTGATTTTGCCCGTCGTGCTGTTTATCGGGTTGTGGTGGTTGATCTGGCGCCAGATTCAGAGCGGCGGCAACAAGGCGATGTCGTTCGGCAAAGCGCGGGCGCGGCTCAGCGACGGCTCGCAGCCGCGCGTCACGTTTGACGACGTCGCGGGCATCGAGGAGGCCAAAGAGGAACTCCGCGAAGTGGTCGAATTTCTGAAAGACCCGCAGAAGTTCTCGCGCCTGGGAGCGAAAATCCCCAAAGGCGTGCTGCTGGTCGGGCCGCCCGGGACGGGCAAGACGCTTCTGGCCAAGGCGATCGCAGGCGAGGCAAACGTTCCGTTTTTCAGCATCAGCGGATCGGACTTTGTCGAGATGTTTGTGGGCGTCGGCGCCTCCCGGGTGCGCGACCTGTTCGAGCAGGGCAAAAAATCCAAACCGTGTTTGATTTTCATAGACGAGATTGACGCCGTTGGGCGCCAGCGGTTTGCCGGCATTGGCGGCGGCCACGACGAGCGCGAGCAGACGCTCAACCAGCTATTGGTGGAAATGGACGGCTTCAACGCCAACGAGGGCGTGATCCTGATTGCGGCGACCAACCGTCCCGACGTCCTCGATCCGGCGCTCCGCCGCCCGGGCCGGTTCGACCGCGAGATCACCGTGGATTATCCCGACGTCGTGGGGCGCGAAAAGATTCTCAACATTTACCTGCGAAAAGTCCGCGTGAGCAAAGATGTGGATGCAAAAGTGATCGCGCGCGGCACCCCCGGCTTCTCCGGCGCCGACCTCGCTAACCTTGTCAACGAAGCCGCCCTTCTGGCCGCACGGCGCAACAAGGACGCCATTGACATGGCCGACCTCGAGGCCGCCAAGGACCGCGTCATGATGGGTCCGGAACGCCGCAGCCTCGTGTTGACGGAAGAGGAAAAACGCATGACCGCCTATCACGAAGCAGGCCATGCGTTGTGCGCGAAGTATCTGGAACATGCCGATCCGGTCCACAAGGTTTCCGTTATCCCGCGCGCGCGGTCGCTGGGGGTCACCTTTGCTCTTCCGGAGAAGGACCGCCGCACTCGCTCGAAACGCTACCTGCAGGATTTGCTTGCGTGGGCCATGGGCGGCCGCGCCGCCGAGCAAGTGGTTTTCGATGACATCACCGACGGGGCAAGCGACGATATTCGCAAGGCGACCCACATTGCCCAGCTGATGGTGTGCGAGTTCGGTATGAGCGAGAAACTTGGCCCGCGCGTGTTTGGCGAACAACATGGCCAGGTTTTTCTCGGACGCGAACTCGGGCAGAGCCGCGACTACAGCGATGCCACGGCCACATTGATTGACGCCGAGATCAAAGCGCTGATAGACGAAGCCTATGACCGCGCACTCGCGATTGTCACGGCACACCGGGAGAGCCTCGATGCCATTGCCCAGGCGCTCATGGAGCGCGAAACGCTCGACGGAGCCCAGTTGGACCTGATTTTGCAGGGCAAGCCCCTGTCGGAAATCTTCGCGGATGAAAAGTCGGAACCGCTTTCGGGCGATGGGGGAGAAAATAAGTCCAAAGAGAGCAGCTCGCGCCGAAAGCGCACCCCGCGTGAGGTTCCCCTCGAGCGCCCTAAGGAATTGCTGACGTGAGAGGCAAAGGGCGGGCAGGCTGAGCGGGGTTTCGTAAACGTGGTGGACTGAGTGGCCGCAGTGAGCAAGCGAGGCTGTAAGCGTGTTCTTCAGGCGTTTGTTCCGATTTTTTCCTTTTTCGTTTTTTCCCTTTCCTTCTTGAATCCCGTCGCGCTGGCGGCAAATCCCGCGGGATCTTCCATTCCGCTTCTGGTTGTGTGGCCGCCCAACGGAGCACGTGTGGACGGCGAGCGCGTTCGCGTCGGCGGGAGAACGGACCCTGCGGCGCGCGTGACGGTCAATGGCCAGTCGCTCCGTGTTTTCCCCTCAGGGGCGTTTGCGGGGACGTGTCCCTTGAACGTCGGCGCCAACACGCTGACTTTTCGCGCGACACTAGGCGAACAATCTGCGGTTGCCGTCCGCAAAGTCTCGCGATCCGCGCCCCTGCAAACGCTGCCTGCCCGGCCTGTGCGGTTCGATCCGAACTACGACGGGCAACCATCGGAAGACCTGGTAGTGCGGCCGGGCGATCTCATCCGCATTCGCGTGAAGGGCAGTCCCGAGTGCCGCGCTGCGTTTCGTATCGGCAGCGGGGAAACACAGTACCCCCTTTTTGCGGTGCGGCGCTATGGCTGCGATGGATTTTACGAGGGCGCCTACGAGGTGAAACCGACCGACCGGTTCGTTCAAGCGCGGGTGACATGTTATTTGCGTGGTTCTGACGGTGGCAAAGACAAGTCGGTTGTGCAGATGCTGACGCCCGGTCGGATCACGGTGAACCTCAACCCGTATCCCGACAGTGCCCGGGCGCGCGAAGATTATGTACGGCTGCGCGCGGAACCGCGCGGCGGAGCACCTTTGCTAGCCGTGCGCGAAGGAACGTTCCTGACTCTAGACGGCCGCGTCGGCAACATGTTGCGCGTGGCGCTGACACCGCGGCTTCATGCTTACGTGGCGCGCGAGTCGGTGGTAATGGCGGGTGAAGAAGCGCCGCTGCAAAAGGGGACGGTGAACAACCTTGCCGTGATTGAAACGGAAACCGAAACGCTGGTTCGGATTCCTCTCGGTCTGCGGGTTCCGTTCGCGCTGAATCAAGGGGCCGGCCCCGACTCGATGGAACTCGCACTCTTCGGCGTCGAAAACCGCCTCAACTGGATTGCCGACCGGACGCAACGCCGGCTGGTCAATCTGATTGTCGCGTTGCCTTCCGAGGATGCCGTCTGCCGTTTGGAGTTCGGATTCCGCGAGCCCCTTCTTGGCTACCGCGCATGGTATGAGGGCGATGTGCTCTGCATTGCCTTTCGCCCGTGCAGCAGTCTGGGCAGGGGTGAAAATGGCAATCTGGGGCTTTCGATTTTGAATATTGGACTTCATAACGGACAACGCGCAGCGCTCGACGTCCCCTCCTCCCCGTCCGCAATCCGCAATCCACAATCGGAAGCGGACAACTCTACAATCCCAAATCTGCCTCTGGCCGGTCTGGTTATTCTGCTCGATCCGGGCCACGGAGGCGCGAGCAAGGGAACGCTCGGTTCGACGGGCGTCGAGGAGAAGGCGATCAACTTGCAAATGGCGGATAGTCTGCGCCGCCAGCTGGAGGTGCGCGGGGCGCGCGTGCGCATGACGCGCTCCGACGACCGCGACGTAAGTTTGGCCGAGCGGGCGCGAATGGCCGAAGTGGACACCGATCTGTTTGTGAGCATCCACAACAACTCCGTGGCGCTGGACGCCGACCCTCTGGCGGCGCGGGGAATGGGCGTATTCTATTATCATCCGCACTCGCGTGCGGCGGCCCATGCGATTTACGACAGTCTGGCGCGTGTCGAGCCGCCGCTTGCCCCTTACGGGCTGGTCAATGCCGACCTCTACGTTGTCCGCGAAATTACCGCCGCACCCTCCGTGCTTCTCGAATGCCTTTTTCTATCGCATCCAGAGGACGAAATGCTCTTGCTCGACCGCGCGTATATCGAGCGCGCGATGAAGGCTGTGGCGGAAGGCGTTTGTGCGTGGAGACAAGGGCTCACCACAGAGCGGTAGCCAATCGGCCCTACCGGCCATGACAACCGAAATCTAAGTCTAGCTTGAATTGCGGGCGTTTCAGTAAGCACCTTTGGCCCGATTTCCGCCGATGCACCCTTCAGTCCCGCCCAAGTGGTTTTGGGTTGACAGTTCATCATGCGTCGGGTCCGGTGGGGTTGCCATTGAGTCATTATGCTTACGATGGTTGAATGCGCGCTCCTTCTGCGCACATATTATAAGAAGGAAAGGAGAGGGCCGTCATGCACGTGGATACCACAACCAAATTGCAGGCGCAACAAGCCAGCCAGTCGCTCTACGTGAGGAACGTGACATGGAGTGCGAGATATGTTTTTCAAAAGACTTCGCCAGGTTGGTTTGCGTTGATTGTTCTAATCGCCCTGCTGGCAGGAGCAGCGAACACAGCAGGAGCTGGCGCAGGCGCAAGCGGTTCACAACAGCCAAGCGTTTTGGCGGGAGGCCTGCACGGCGGGTTCGTCGTGCGGCTGGGCTGCGGGGATACCGATGCACTCGTTGCCCTGCGTCCGAGCGACAGCTTTCTGGTTCAAGGGCTGGACACGTCGGCGCAAAACGTCCAAACGGCCCGCCAGCGCATTCGCGACCGCGGTCTCTACGGCCCGGTCACCGCGCGCGAGTTCGACGGTGTCCATCTTCCTTATCAGGATAACATGGTGAACCTTCTCGTCGTGGACAATCCGTTTTCCGTCTCGCGCGACGAGATGATGCGCGTGCTGTGTCCAAATGGCCAATTGCGAATCCGCGAAGGCGGCCAGTGGAAAACCGAAATCAAGCCGCGGCCTGCCGACATGGATGAATGGCCTCACTATCATTACAATCCGCAAGGTACCATGGTAGGCAGGGACCGGATGGTCGGGCCGCCGCGCCGGATTCAATGGATGGGCGATCCGAAATGGCTGCGCAACCACGACTTCATGTCCAGCATGCACGCCATGGTGTCGTCGGGCGGGCGAATTTTTTACATCCTCGACGAGGGACTGCGCGCCCACGTTTTTCTGCCGGCCCGCTGGATGCTCATTGCCCGCGACGCGTTCAACGGCACCATTCTCTGGAAACGGCCTTTGATTGACTGGCAGCCCTACAATTGGCCGCTGAAGAGCGGGCCGGGCTATCTGCCCCGCCGCATTGTTGCCGTCGGCGATCGCGTTTTTGTCACTCTCGGTTTGCGCGAGCCTGTTTCCGCCGTCAATGCAGCGACAGGCGAGGTGATCCGCACCTATGAAGGCACAAAGACCACCGAAGAGATCTTATTTTCCGACGGCGTTCTGTATCTGCTGACCGATCCGGCGCGCCCGCCCGTGAACTATCGCGCGGAAACCTCGACCTACACCGAGATCAAGCGCGCCAATACCGGCTGGGGCTGGACCAAGGACAGTCCGGAGCGCACCGTCATGGCGGTCGAAGAGAAGTCGGGCAAGATCCTGTGGAAACACACCGCTAAGGTTGCGCCGCTGACTCTGACGCTGGGAGAGACGAGAGTTTTCTTTTTCGACGGCGAACGAATCACCGCGCTGGACCGCCAAACCGGCTCGCCGCTGTGGCATTCCGATCCGGCGCCGCGTCTGGTCATTCAGCCGGCAACAGGGGCCGCTCCGCGTCTGATTCTCTCCGAAGAAATACTGGTTCTCTGCCACGGAACGCAGGTGTTCGGTTTTTCGGCCAACGATGGCAAGCGGCTTTGGGAAGGGGCGATTCCGCCCACAGGCCATTATTCGCCCAGCGATTTGTTTGTCATCAACGGTTTGATTTGGTCGGCCCACACGGGTAGGCCGCAGGACACCGGCACGCCGATGGTGGCGCTGAATTTGCGAACGGGCGAAACCGTAAAGGACTTCGTGGCCGAGAATATCCCCGGCTTTCCCATGCACCCCCGCTGCTATCCCGGGCGGGCCACCGAGCGGTATATCATGCTGGCGGGCATGGGAACGGAGTTTTATGAGATAGGCGGCAACAAAGTAGATGTCCATGATTACATTCGCGGCAGCTGCATTTACGGCGTGATGCCGTGCAACGGGCTTCTCTACAAACCGCCGGATTCCTGCGCCTGTTTTTACATGTCCAAGTTAGAGTATTTGTGCGCGCTGGCGCCCGATGATCCGCGTGCCGGGACCGCGCAGCCCTTCCCCGAAGACAAACGATTGGAAAAAGGCCCCGCATATGCGGACGCCGCGACCCCGGGTCCTGCTGCCGGTCCCGAAGACTGGCCGATGTATCGCCGCGATCCCGCGCGCACAGGCTTCGGGCAGACCGCCGTCCCTGCCGATTTGAAAGAAGCATGGAGCGCGACCTTGGGAGGAAAACTCACCCAACCCGTTGTGGCCAACGGCCGGCTGTATGTCGCCTCGGCGGATACCCATACCATCTATGCCTTCGACGCGGCATCGGGCAAGCCGCTATGGCAGTTCACAGCGGGCGGCCGGATAGATTCACCGCCGACGGTTGACAACGGGCGGGTCATTTTCGGCGCCGCCGACGGCCGCGTTTATTGTCTGCGGGCTGCCGACGGCGCACTGGCCTGGCGCTATCTGGCTGCTCCCGACGACCGCCAGATCCTCTCCTTTCAGCAGCCCGAGTCGGTCTGGCCGGTCAGCGGCAGTGTGCTGGTGTATAATGGAATGGTGTATGCCTTGGCGGGCCGCAACATGTTTTTCGACGGCGGCATGCGGCTGGTGCGGCTCGATGCGGCAACCGGCAAGAAACTTTCCGAAACCGTGCTGGATGAGATTGATCCGCAGACAGGCCGGAATCTCCAAACGCTGATTGCCGTGAAATCCATGCCGGTGGCCAATCCCGACTTGCTTTCGTGCAACGGCAAGTATATCTACATGGCCACGCGCAAATTCGATCTGGAAGGCAGACGCGTTGGCCCGGAACCGGTTTCCGCGCGCGTAAAGGAATTCTCCGGCGAGGACAACCACCTGTTTTGCCCGACCGGCTTTCTCGATGACCTGTGGTTCCACCGCACCTACTGGATTTACGGCCAGAATGCCGGCGAAGGATGGGCCGAATACTCCCAGGCGCAGCGTGCCGTGCCGTGCGGGCGGATCATGGCGCTGGACGATCAGCGCGCCTATGGCTTCCGCGCCGACAATCTCGGCAACACGCTCCTGCCCACGCCGACGTATCGGCTCTATGCGGCGGACCGGGCTTTGAAAGAGGAGATTGCTGCCACTTCGGAAGCCGCGGCAAAAGCAGCCGATATTGCGGCCGCAACGCCGCCCAAAAAGGCCGCCAAGCAAGCCAAGAAAAAATCGGCGGCAAAGGGTGCTGCCGACACACTTACAACGGCAACAGCGGTTGTTGCGCCCCCGAAAAAAGCCGGCACGGCAAATATTGTCGGCGACCTCGGCCGCATCGCCGGCCCGTTCAAGGTCTATTGGCAAATCGTCTCGCCCCCGCTTCTGGTCAATGCCATGGCCCTGGCGGGCAAAAGCCTGGTTGTCGCCGGTCCGCCCGATGTCGCCGACGAATCCAAGATGCTGGGCTTCCTTCCCGGCGATGACGACGAAATCAACCGTCAGCTGCGCGAACAGGAAGCAGCATGGCGCGGGGAAAAGGGGGCGCTGCTGCATATCATCGGCACGGAGAAGGGCGTGACGTTGGCCCGATACCGGTTGGAAAGCGTGCCCGTCTTCGACGGGATGATTGCCGCGTGCGGACGGATTTATATGTCCACCATGGACGGGCGCGTGGTATGTCTGGGCGGCGGCGGAAAAACTCTTCCTCCCGTTGCGGATGCCAGATAACCGCCTGTTTTGGCAAAGCAAAGATTACGTTTCGCTGGGTCACATACCCTGCGCGAGCACTATTATCCGTGCGATCATGCCAAAGTCCACGGCGGGCGCATGGCACGGTCCATCATCCCGGCGGCTTCCTCATCGCCGATAATTTCCTCTTTCACCGGATCCCAGCGGATCTTCCGTTTGAGCAGCATGGCAATGTTGCCCAGGTGGCAGATCGTGGCTGTGCGGTGTCCCACCTCGACGGGCTCGATGGTCGGCTTGCGCGATTTGACGCAATCCAGAAAGTTGCGCACGTGGTCGGGAATGTAGTTTTTCGATGCGTCCTCTGTGCGGTTCGGGTTGCTCACCGGCAGATGGATTTCGTCGGGCTTGATCTGCGACGTCTTGATGGATTCCGGTTCGGTTTGCACACCCTTATAGCTATAGGAGAGCGTGCCTTCGGTCCCCTCGAACCGCGTGCCAAAGCCCGGTTCGGCCGTCTGGCAAATCAGCTCCGTGCCGTTGGCATAGCGGGCGCGGAAGGCAACCTTGGTGGCCGTGGTGAAGAGCGAGCCCTTCGGCGGCCACTCAGAACCCATGTCTTCGAACTCGACAGGCCCGGTGTCATCGGTTCCCAGCGCCCACTGGGCCACGTCTATCGAGTGCGCGCCAAAGTTTGTGGTCTGACCCCCCGAGTAGTCGAGGATGAATCGGAAGCGATAGAAGCAGCGGTCGCGGTGATAGGGAGCTTGGGGAGCCGGGCCCAGCCACATGTCATAGTTGAAGCCTTCGGGGACGGGGTCCGGTTTCCAACCAGGCGGCGGACTGACGGCGTTGTTGGGCGCCACATTGCAGATCACGCGCTGGACTTGTCCGATTCGTCCGTTCCGCACCAACTCGCAGCCAAAACGATTGGCGGGACTGGAGCGATACATGCTCCCCGTTTGCAGGATTCGCTTATGTTCGTTGACGACCTTGACCATGGCCTTGCCCTGATTGATCGTCAGCGAAAGCGGCTTTTCGCAGTAGATGTCTTTGCCCGCTTTCGCTGCCGCTGCCACCATCAAGGCGTGCCAATGATCGGGGACAATGATCACCACGGCGTCAATGTCCTTGCGATCCATGATCTGGCGAAAGTCCTCATAGGCATCGCAGCCCTTGTAGGACCCTTTCCCGGCCTTTTTGGCGTAAAAGGTGTTGACCAATTCCTGTTGAGGCTTGCGGCCCAGAAACTGGTCGGGCGTCTTATAGCCGTAGCTGGCCGTATTGACATCGCAGACGGCCGCCACCTGACAGTCGTCATGGCCGAGAAAAGCAGGGATGTCTATGGTGCTTTGGTTACCACAGCCGATGATGCCGACGGTGATGCGATTGCTCGGCGCCTTGGCGCCGAAAACCGACGCGGGCACAATGGCCGGGGCGGCCGCCGCGCCCAAAGCAGCGGTTTTCAGAAAGTTCCGCCGCGACACCGCCGCTCCGAACGTCTTGCGTTGTGCTTTCATGGTGCTCTCCTCTCTCGTTCATAAAAAATGTCAAAAAGGCTCATGGCATTTGAATAAGCCGGTCAAGGATGTCCCGAGAAATACACAGAACGGTTCCGTGTTTGTGTCCGGGCGGAAAGGACATCTGTTCGCTCGCATCGGTGAATATGCGAAAGTCGTTAGTTTTAACCGCGCTGTATTTCCGGTCGCGATACATGTCAAAGGAGATAACCCACTCGTCGCCGATTTGCAAGGCCGAAGGACCTTCGGTAAAGAGCGGCGTGAACAGGTCGGAGATCTTGCGGAACGCTCCGAAAGGGCTATCGCCAAACGCCACGCGCAGCCGCCGCATTGCGCGCCGCTCATCCGTGAGTGCAACGGCATAATCCTTTTGCCGCGCAACAATGATCGAGTCAATGACACTGTAGCCGAGATCGAAACACAGCTGCATCGGACTGAGTTCAAACTTCAGTTTGCCGTTCGGAGTTCACGGTTCAGCGTCCCGTTCGTAGTTCAAACTTTAGTTTGCGCCATCCTGCCCGGATCCGAGGAGCGTTTATCGTTCGGCCGGCACAAAAACATTGGCCCACTCCAGTGGAGAGGACATACCTCAAACGGAAGTTTGAACTCCACGCGGTTGGATCACAATATCCATCAATTACGGCTTGAAGTAACCCTAAGGCTTCACGCGATAGACCCGGAAGCACTCATACATCAATCCCTTGCCGAAATACTGCGGGCAGGTGACGTGGAAGGTTGCGTAGAAACTGGCGCGGCGCCAGTCCATCGTAATCACCCCCAGCCGTGCCGGATAGCGTTTTTCGGCGATCTGTTCGAGCCGGTTAGCCAGTGCCGCCGGCCGTCCGCCTTTGTGGCAAATGTCCGGCTCGATCAGCAGGTCGCCCGGCTGCGGAATGTCAGGCCCGCTCTTGGTGAGATGGCGAAAACCGGCCTGCTCGGCATAGACCTTCCAGCCCCAATGGCCGTCGAACCAGATTTGGCCGGATGTTGGAAGGTTTAGTTGCCGAAAATCTTCGCGCGCAAACCGGCGATAGGTGTCGGCATAGTCGTAGTCGCCTGCGGCTGTCCACAGGGCAATCACCGCTTGCGCAGCCAGCCCCGCCCCCAAAACCCAACCGGCCGCCGGATGGACAGAACCGGCAGGCCGCTGCATATAGCGAATCGCCAGCAGCACGATAGGCGCCGCGGCGGGAAGAATATGTCGAACGGCCGGGAACTCG
>JADFCW010000341.1 GCA_017161705.1 Candidatus Sumerlaeota bacterium
GCCGGCCTTCTTTCTGGCTGAACGGCTCAAAAATATGAACCAGCCGCTCGGGCTCGATGCCGGGACCTGTATCGCGGACTTCCAGGCACGCATAGTTGCCGGCGGGCGCCACGGCAAAAAAAGTGGGAAACGCCTTGGGTGCGCGCCGTACCGTTGTGCGCACCACGACCTCGCCGCCCGCTTTCGCCGTCGCTTCCAGCGCATTTTGCACTAGGTTGCCCAGGGCCACCCGGAGTTGAAAGGGATCGGCGACCACGGAAAGCGGTTCCGGCAGAAGTTCGGCGTGAACGGTGCGCTCGGCGGGTACTACGTCGGCGGCGCGCAGTGCATCGCCGACCAGTTGATTGAGATCGAACTGCTGGGGCCGGAGAATGCGTTGGCGCCCGAACAGGAGAAGGCGCTGGGTCATCTCGTTCATGTGCGCGGCCGCTTTCTGCAATTCGGTTACATACTGTTTGGCCTTGGGCGGCAGGTCTTTGAGCATCTGCAGCATGCCGGTATAGCCGACGACGCCGGAAAGAAGATTGTTGTAGTCATGAGCGACGGCGCCCGCCAGACGCGAAAGCCCGTCCAGTTCGTGTTGCGAAAACGCCGCCGCAGCCGCCTGGCCGACACTTTCGGGCGTGCGCAGCGTATGCACCACGCCGCGGAAACCAAACCGCCCGGAGGAAAATGGCGCGGCCTCGGCCTGGCAGATGCCCTTGAACATGCGTTCGTAGGCTTCCCGGCGCGCACGTCTCCCATCGCGCATCGCCAGGGCGCACACCTGCACGCAGTGCTCGACCGGCTGGCCGAGCCCGTGAAATACCTCGTGGCATTTTCGCCCGACAATTTCCGACTGCGGCAAGCCCAGGCGTTCGCACAGCGCCTGATTGGCCGCAAGGATGGTGAAGTTCTCGTCGTGGATCGAAACGCAATCGGGCAGAGCGTTGAAGGCCTCTTCCCACAGCACGCTGGGGATTGCCGCGGTTTCGCGCAGGCGCACCACGCCGGCGCCCGACAGTTTTTGCTGCCGCGACTCGCGCGCCGTGATCAGCATCAACGGGAACTGATCCGGCGACAACGCCACAACCTCCCATGCCAGCGTGCGCGACGAGCCGTCGCGGCAGATGATATTCGTCTCGAAACATTCCCGAATGTAGGGCGTATGCTCGAGCGACCGGCTGATCTCCTCGAACAGCGACTGCGCCAGCGGGTCCACAATGTTAATCCAGCCGATTCGCTCCAGTTCGTCCTCGGCATAGCCGCTGAGTTCGCCCAATACGCGATTGGTGTATAAATCGTTCAAGTGGGCGTCGGTGATTTTCACGACTGCCGGAGGTTCAGGTTGCCTTTGAGGCTCCATGCACGTTCTACTCCGTGCCGCCGAGGCGGAAAAATGATTCACGCTCTTGACGATCTCAATGCCTCGGCATGGTAAATTCAACCCATAAATAGAGTCTTATTGTCGCAGCCCACAGCCCATGCCCGTCAACTCATGTGGCTGCGTTAGGGAGCCGACATGGGGCGGACCTCGGCGGCTGCCCGCCCCACCAACGCTTTCAACTCATCGATGCTTAGCGGCTTCGAGAGAAATTCGAACGCCCCGCGATTCATCGCTTCCAGATAATCGTTCACCTCGCCGAAGGCGGTAATCATAATCACTTTGGTTTGCGGAAACCGCTCCCGGGCGATTTCGATCAGCCGCATACCGTCGCAGCAGGGCATTTTCCAATCGGCCACCACCACTTGAACCGGGTGGCGTTCCATGACCGCAAGGGCCTCGTCGCCGTTCTCGGCGGTCAATACATGATAGCGCTCGCGCAGGAGCACTTTCTGGATAATGGACGTCATCTCGTTGTCGTCGTCCACGACCAGAACCGTCACCGGTTTATCAGGCATGGGCATTTCCTCCTGTCTGGCGGATGGGTTCCATCCAGTCCGCCGCGGTTTCCGTTTGGTTATCTGACGGGCCGGCCACGGGCAGGAAGACACGGAACGTGGCGCCGCGGCCCTCCCCGCGGCTTTCGGCCACTATCGTGCCGCCATGGTTTTGAACCGTTCGATAGGACATGGACAGCCCCAGACCCGTCCCCTTGCCCGGTTCCTTGGTCGTAAAAAAAGGCAGAAAGATTTTGCGCAAATTTGACGGCGAAATCCCCATGCCTGTGTCGGTGATCTCTGCTTCGATGTAGGGTCCCTTCGATCGTCCGCCCGCGAGGGGTTTTACCAGGCGCGTTGCCAGGGTTAACCGCCCGCCGTTTGGCATCGCTTGACCTGCGTTGATAATCAAGTTGAAAAAAACTTGTTTGATCAGCGTGGCGTCAAGTGGAATCAAAGGCAGGTCCGGCGCGAAATCCTGCTCGATCTCCACGGTGCGCAAAATTTCCTGATATTTGAGCATTTCCACCACTTCTCGAATTAGGTCGTTGACCGATGCCGGCGCCAGTTTGAACGCCGCCGGCCGCGAAAAAACCAGCAGCTTCTGCACCAGATTCGTAATCCGGTTCGTCTCGTGCAGAATCACCCGCAATTCCTCCGCACCCGGCTTTCCCTCCCAGTCTTTCAGCAAATACTGCGCGTTGGCGGAAATGATTCCCAGCGGGGTGCCGATTTCATGCGCAAAACCCGCCATCATCTGGCCGACCGCCGCCATTTTCGCCGATTGCAGCATCGCCCGCTGCGCCTCGCGCACCTCGGTAATGTCCTCGATGATCACCAGCCCCAAAATCACTTTGTTCTGTGCGTCCAACAACGGAATGCCTCGGATGTGGGCGTAACCTGCGCGCCGGTAGGGTGACTCCAGAATCGGCACGTCCCGCATCTGCACGCACACCCCGCGCAGAAACTGCATGAATTCCACCTGCCGGCCTTGCAGATCGCACAATCCCAGCTCCAGAATATGCTGGCCGACCAATGCTTCCTTGGCAACGGCGGCGCCGTAAAACCGCGACAGCAACGACGCGTTCACATCGAGCACTTTTCCGTATGTGTCGCACGACATCATGGCCACCGGCGTGGACTCGAAAATCGCCCGATAGCGGTTTTCCGATTCGGCGATCCGGTGGGTCAGCATCTGGCGCTCGGTGATGTCGCGGCAAATGCATTGCAGGACGTCGCTCTCGATGAAATGCAGCATCGAGCACGTGACCTCGATCTGGCGGCCGAGGCGGGTCGTCGCTACAATTGGCGGGACCTGCCACGGGCGCTCGCTCTCGGCGATGACGCGTTCGAGACCCTCTTGGAATTGCTCGCGTTCCTCCGGCGCGATGATCTCCCAGAGTTTGCAGGTCTGCAGATCGTCGAGCGAGCCGCCCACCAGGTCCAAAAAACTCTCGTTGGCGTCGAGAATGATGGCAGTGTCGGCATCCACCAGCACGATTCCGTCGCGCGCCTGCCGGAACAACCGTTGATAGCGCTGCTCGGAGCGTTCGAGGGCCGACTGCAGGTTTTTGCGCTCGTGGAACCGCGCCATGCGCTCGGCCACGCCGGCCAGCAAGTCCCATTGCTCGGGCCTGAGCGAACCGGCCGTTTCCGGCAGGTGCACCTCGATCTCGCCGACCGGCTGCTGGTGGCTGAGGATTTTTTTTCGGACCACATGCGGCGATTCGACAAACCATGTCGAATGGAACGTAAACCCTCCCAACGATAGTTTCACCCCCTGCTGGTATGCCGGCCCGAGCCCCTCTGCGACCAGGTCGGGAACGCGCCGCCGCACCGAGTCCACGTGGTCTTCTGCTTCGATCAGCCGGCCCAGTTGCAGCAGACAGGTTAGCGTGCGGATGCGAAGGTCCGCCTCGCCGGATGCCGGCGGTGCTTCCCGATCAAAAGCGTTGACTTTGCCTTGGCCCGCTTCGATCATCACTTTGCCTGGTTGCGCAAATTGCGGCCGAGGGTCTAGTGTTCCAGCCAGAAAACAATTATTGCCACAACCTCAGGAGTGAATCAATCGAATTCCTTGTCGAGGAAACGCTCAATGAACCTGCTGATTGCAAATGTGGGCAGCACATCGCTCAAATTCAAACTCTATGAATTCCCTGCCGAATCTGTCCTTGCCGAGGGCAAGATCGAAGCCATCGGCCGCGCTAGTTCGCCGGCCTCCTATCGCAACTGCCATGGAAAAACCGCCGCCTCCGAGCAACCTGTGGCCGACTATCCGTCCGCCATCCGCATGGCCGTTGCCTGGATGACCGATCCGGAGATGGGCGTCCTTCGCTCGCTGGATCAGTTGCACG
>JADFCW010000342.1 GCA_017161705.1 Candidatus Sumerlaeota bacterium
CCTCGCGCATCCGACGCGATTTCCGCCGCTACGTCGGCTGCGACCATCCCAACTTCACCCTGTCCTGCGGCATCGCCGTCGTGCAGCCCAAATTTCCCATTCTTCTGGCTGCCGAACTTGCCGGCGAGGCTGAAAGCGCCTCGAAGCGCTTTGCCGGAAACGGCAACGGCCTCCCGCCAAAAAACGCCCTTACACTGTTCGGCGCCACCGTCTCCTGGAAGGACGAATTCGACCGGTTCCAGGACCTCAAAAACAGGATTGTCTATCTGCTTTCGCCGGGTCAGGCCAAACGACCGCTCCCGCAGGGCTTCTTGCGCAAACTGTACGGCGTGTGGGGATCCTGGCAAAACGAAGAGCGCCTCCTGCGCCGCGAACTCGAACGCGACGGCCGCTCGCCCGAAGAGATCGAGCAGCGCCTTCGCTGGTCGCGCTGGCGATGGCTCCTGGTCTATTCGCTGCGCCAGTATGCGCGCGACGACAATCAACACATGGTTGAGGAAATCCAACGCATGATCCAGAATGACGGCATCGAATCACGTCTCGGCCTGCCGCTTCGCTGGGCCGAACAAATCCTAAAAGGAGGGCAATGAGCATGTCAAACGGGCAACACAGAAACGAGGGACGACCGCCAGGGCCGCACGAGTGGTCGCCGAATTTCCTTGAGCAGGCTGTCCTCAAGGGGATTGATGAGCAATTTATCACACATGCGGAAAAGTTCGGAGAATACATCTCTCAGGACGAAAACCAAAACAAAAAGGTCTCGAAATCGCAAATCCGAGATGTCTTTTCGACGGTGCGGCTGCTTGAAATGCGCGCCTCGGGGGAGCCGCCCACCGAAGAAATGATCGAAGAACTTCGCATGGTTCGACCGCGACTGAGCTACGCGGCCAAACGCCACGGCGGAAAGGTGCGTGACCTCGAAAACGTCCTCAAACCGGCAATCATTGCGGTAACTGGCCCCAACGTGGATGAAAAAGAACGGCGCAAGCGCTTCCGACGTTTCTGCCAGGGTTTTGAAGCTATTCTTGCCTATCACAAGGACTAATTCCTATTGGGAGAAAAAAACACATGAACGAGCAAACCAACAACCACGAAATCCAACTTCTCGGACGCATCACTCTAAGAGGCACTCTTACTGCCCTCACCGGCCTTCATATCGGCGGCAGCCAAACCGGCCTTTCCATCGGGGGCGTGGACCTTGCCGTGGTCCGGAATTCTTTCACCGGCGAACCCTATATCCCCGGCTCCAGCATCAAAGGCAAGATGCGGGCTCTTCTGGAGCGCGCTCTGAACATGCCGCTGCAAGTCAGTGTGAGAAAAAAAACACGCTCGCAAACAGTCAAGGTTCACTATTGCACGGATGCCGGCGGCTATGGACAATGTCCCCTTTGCAATGTCTTTGGGATTGCCACGGGTGGACGCATGCCCGACACGCCGCGCCAAAACGAGATCGTCAACTTTCCCACCCGTCTCATTGTTCGCGATGCCCGTATGAACGCCGAAACGCGTCGCAAACTGGAAGAGAACCTCAACACCGACATGCCGCTCACGGAGGTCAAAACCGAGGTCGTCATTGACCGCCTGACCTCGATGGCCAATCCCCGCCAAATCGAGCGCGTGCCCGCCGGCGCCAAGTTCGACTTCGAGATCGTCTACAACCTCTACCGCGATCCCGAAGACTTCCAGTGGTTCAAGTATCTCATCGCCGCCATGGGCCTGCTCGAAGGCGACTTCCTCGGCGGCCAAGGCTCGCGCGGCTACGGCCAGGTCAAATTCGAGAACGTCACCCCCACCCTCGAATGGTTCGACGGCAAGGACCACACGCTCGAAGCCCTCGAAGAGACCAAGTCAATCCAGCCGTCCGAGCAACTCAAAACTCTCTGGCCCAAAATCGCAAAGGAGCGGGGATTGCAGCCATGACTCCCAACGCCCAACACACCGTCTTTCGCTGGCGGGCCGTGCCGAAAAGTCCGTTCCATTTCGGCGACCGCGGCGACCGCGCCTCGACGGATCTCTGGCCCCGAAGCGACACTGTCTTCGGCGCATTTCTCGCCGCCTGGGCTCTGCGACCCGAATCCGGCCGCTCCTTTTTCCCCGAAGGCCAGCCGCCCGACTCCTCCATCCAGTTCAGCTCGCTCTTTCCGGCGTGGGGCCGCGTGCGGTTCCTGCCGCGACCCTATGTGCGAGTCAAACTGCAAACGGAGGACGCCGCCGACCGCAAAGCCTTCGGCAAAGTCCGCTTCGTCAGCGAAAGCGTCTTTCCCCAACTTCTCCACGGCGGGCCCATCGCCTTCGGTCGCCACCTGCGCATCGGCGATCTGTTTCTTCTCCACCCGGACGATCTCCCAGGCGGTCCCGCGCGTTGGGAGCGATCGGGCCGGCCGCCCGTCGAAAGCCTGCTCGAAACCGACACCATTGCCGGCAACGTCCTCGACCGCGTGACATCCGCCGCCGACACGTTTCGCCGCGCCGCCGTCCGCTTCAATCAAGAAGACGGCTGTCGGCTCTGGGGTCTCGTGCGCTGTCCCGCCGACGCCGCCGACGCCGTCCAGGCCGCCCTCGCCGAGCTCGGCCGCCAGGGCCTCGGCGGCCTCCGTTCGATCGGCTTCGGCGCCTTCGAGGTCGAGTCGTTCGAGCCGCTTCCGGCCGCCGATCCGCTCGCGCCGCTCCTGCGGCCGCCCGAGCCTTCCGCCACGCATCTGTGTCTCCTCTCGCTCTATCACCCCACGCGCGCCGAAGTGGAGGGCGGCGTCATCGGCGAGGACGACCCGCACGTCGCCTACGACGCGCTGCGCCGCGGCGGCTGGATTTGGTCGGCCGGCGACACGGCCCTGCGCAAGCGCACCATCCGCATGTTGACCGAAGGCAGCGTCGTCCGGCGCGTCGGCGGCGGGCCGACCGGCGACATCGTGGACGTGACGCCCGAAGCCTTCCGCAGCCGCCCGCGCTCCCACACCGTCTGGCGCGACGGCCGCGCGTTCGGCCTGGCCTTCTCTCCCAAGGAGGTGAATGACGATGAATGACATCCCCAAAGACTACGAGTTCACCCTGACCCTCGAGCCCGTCTCGCCCATTTGCATCGCGTCGGGCCGGCGATTTGTGCCGGTGGACTATGTGGCCACGGCGCAAAAATTCACCGTCAAAAACATCCGCGCGTGGCTGGCCCGCGGAAAAGCATCGGTCGAGGAAAAAGAGCGCGTCATCATCGGCGGCAAGTCCGCGCGCATCCCCGCCGAGTTCGACGCTTATTCGCTCCGCAACTGGGCCGCCACGACTCAATTCGGCAACAACCCCGTCTTCGAATTCATGCGCGACGCCGAAGGCCGCCCCTATATCCCCGGCTCCTCGATCAAGGGCATCGTCCGTTCCGCTGTCCTGTTTGCGGCGCTCCAAAACCATGCGAACGCCGGCCTGTTGGCCTCGGAGATCCGAAGGATTTCGGAAGCCGCGCAACAACAGAGACGGCCCAGTGCTCAATGGGCATCCCAACCGCTCCAGCAAAAAGTCCTCTCCGGCGTCGTCGGCGGCACCGCGCCCAATCGCGACGCCATGAAAAGCCTGATCATCCGCGACAGCCCGCCCATCCCTCATGCCCAACTCGCTCTGTGCAAAGCCGTCGTCTGGCGCTACGACGCCCGCACGCACGCATGGGAGCCCAAGCGGTCGGGCAACGCCGACATGGCCGCCTTCGTCGAAGCCCTCGTTCCCGACAACGCAACCCGTTTCCGCATCCCGATCCAGTTCGTCCTCAAAGGCTACTTCTGGCAGCGCGACTCCGAAGCCGGGCTGCCCGACTCCCTCCGGAGCGTGCTGACCGACGAACGGAGACTTCGCGAAGTGCTTTTTGCCTTCGGCCAAACCGTCCTCAAAGAGGAACTGAAATTCTACAACAACGTCCACGCCGCCGATGCCGTCAAGTTCTGCGAGACGTGCCGTGAGAAAAACGCCATCTTCCTCCCCGTCGGCTTCAGCACCGGCTGGACGACCAAAACCGTCGGCCCCTTGCTCGGCAAGGACCAACGCCGCGAACTCGTGCGCCTCTACAGACTCGACCGTGGCCGCAACTCCATCCCCTTTCCCAAGACGCGCAAACTCGTTTGCATGCCCGACGGCCGGCAGTTACCCATGGACT
>JADFCW010000343.1 GCA_017161705.1 Candidatus Sumerlaeota bacterium
GCCAGTATCGGAGATAAAGCCCCATGAACACGGCGATTGGCATGGTGGCGGCGATGGTGAACGTGCCCCACGGGCTGCCTTTGAGCGCATTCACCACCACCAGGCCGATCACCGCCAGCAAAATGATCATGATCAGCAGCACCGTGAGCAGCGCGATGCCGCCCCCAATTCGGCCGATCTCCTCGCGCGCCATCTGCCCCAGCGATTTGCCGTCGCGGCGCACGCTCGAAAACAAAATGACGAAGTCCTGTACCGCGCCTCCGATCACCACGCCGAGGATGATCCACAACGTTCCGGGCAGGTAGCCGAACTGCGCCGCCAGTGTCGGCCCCACCAGCGGCCCCGGCCCAGCGATGGCGGCGAAGTGGTGGCCGAAGACGATCCACTTGTTCGTCGGCTCAAAGTCATGGCCATTGCGCAGCCGCTCGGCCGGCGTGGCGCGCCGGTCGTCGAGCGCCATCACGCGCGCGGCGATGAAGGCTGAATAAAAGCGGTAGGCCACCAGGTACGTGCAAACCGCGGCAGTGACGACCCAGGCGCTGTTGATGTTCTCGCCGCGTTTGAGTGCTACGCCCGCCAGCGCAAAGGCTCCGGCGAGGGCGACAACAATCCACGCGCCCGTGCGGATGAGTTTCCCCATTGACAAGATTCTAGCCCGCGGGTCAGCAGTGCGGCAGCAGCAGCTTCGTTGCGCGCGCAAGTGGTCACCACGCCGAGAGTCTGGCACCGGACTTCGTCTATCTCCCGTGCCGAATGACCCGGCGTACCTCCCTCGCTGCACCTTTTGTGTGGAAGGAAACAGTCCCGATGGGCGACTGTCTTCCGTTAGTCATCCCAGGCGCTGGCCAAGACCGGCACCGAATCAAGGCCCAGTGTCTTCCTCCGGGCATCGACCGCTTCCCTGATGGCTGCAGCGTTTTTCTCCGCCAGGGTGCCGTAGGCATCCACGAGCTTCGATGCCGCCTTGACTCCGAACAATTTCCGAATCCCTGGTGTCTTCAGCAATGCCACGGCACGTTTGGCAAAACAGCGCTCTCTGCGGGCCAGGGTAATGGCTGCGTTAGTGTCACGCGCGAATTTTCTCGCCAGGTTGGGGAGCCCCATCTTGCCGCGCTGCGTCTGCACAGGGCGTTGCACGGGGATTTCAGAGTCATAGGCGCACATCCAGCCGTGATCTTCGTTGATCACGATGAGGTCATGATCGATCTGCTGGGTTTCATGAACGATAACGTAGGGGCGGATCACGGTGCTCTGCCCGTCAGGGGCGCGCAGGTCGTCGCGGAGGATCTCGCCCACGGAAATGTCGAGGGCACGGGTGCCGATTGTCAGAAGAAATTGAAGGGCCGGCAGTTCGGCGAGATGCTTCTCGACTGCCGACGGCAGGCCATTCTTCAATTCAAGCTGAGGCACGGTCTTGAACATCGAATTTTCTGACTCCCCGGCCACACCCGTAAACAGATCGGGGATTTCCGCTGGGGAGCATACAATCGTGAAAACCTGCGTCACGCCTCTGGCTGCGAGAATTTCAACCGGCGCCACCTCGGTGACTCCGCCGTCGAAGCCTACCTCGGCGAACCGCCTGCCGGCCCACTCGCCCTTGACGACAGGAGGCTTGAAGATCACGGGGATTGCCGCCGAGGCGTGAATCGCATCCGTCAGGCGGTCGACTGTTCCGACCGGCGACTTGAAGTTCGGCGCCACATAAAGCCGCTTGTGATTATCCACATAGAACGTCTTTCCGCTGAGCATGCCGACCCAGCAGATCAGCATCTCAATGCCGGAGCTTCGAAACAGATCCGGCCGGAACCTGTTCTTGTCCTGGATCATCGCCCTAACGGGATTCAAGCTCCAGATGCCTCCTGAATACAGCGCCTCAGCGACAGTCTTGCGGATCTGCTCTGCGCTGTCAGAAATCTCTTCCGCTAGGCAGCCGATGAAAGGCGCAAAAACAATTGGGTTGATGCCCACCATCAACCCGATACCGAAAAGGCCGACGGCAATGTCGGAGATTTCGCCCTTCAGAAGTCCGACCAGTTTCTGAAACTCTACGATCGGCTCGGCCATATCCTCATCTTTTTTGAGGCCGTGCCAGATGTCGACAAGGCCCGCGAGTCCAGGCTTGTACCCGGGGGATTCAGCGGGTTTATTGTTTCCTTCCGCCAATTTCGCCCCGTTCACAGCCCCTACGCTGGTTCCCGAGACGACGTCCGGATGGATACCGCGCATCTCCATCAGAAACCGGAGAGCGCCGATCTGAAAGCTTCCTTTGGCGCCGCCCCCACTCAGAGCAAAGCCCGTTTTCCCCTGCTTCTTGTGCGGGGTGCGGCCTGACTTCTTTACGGCGTTTTCGCCATCGCGAATCCGCTTCAATATATCGGATGAGCTGGTCCGTAACTCGCTTATGTTCAGTGCATCCAGATTGAAATCCATCTTCTCTGGCATCGGCATCTCCTCCTTTGAAATTGTCTGGGCTTGAAGCTCAAAATATTGTGAGCCTAACATATCTCGATAAGACTGTCAAGAATCGCCAACGGGGGAGTCCCGGCAAGCACCTGCTGCAGTGGCCACACGCAACACTTTCTCCAACCCTCGATTTGAACGAAGGCGGTGGCCGGGCTGCACACATCTGTCCGAAACAAGCTCAAGATGGACAGGCTTCTCACCCTTGCATGCCAGCGTTGGCGGCACAGGCTCTCTCTAAGTTCGGTCCTCCAAGCGCCGTGCCTTCGGCCGTGCCCGCGCCATCGGGGAAGGTTCGCGGGAGTCCTGCCAGACTGTCCCAGCGGGGATGGATATCCAGATCTACAATCTGGCGCTCGACCATGCCGGCCCGCCGTTCGCCGAAGGCCAGCGCCGCTTTTTCCGCCATGAAGTGAAGACCTGGGGCGTGCGCGGCGATGCGGTGACAGAAATCGCAAGGCAGTTGTGCGGCGAAGTGAGACGATGGCCTGCCGGAGCGCACGAAGAGCAGATGGAGCGGATCTGGAAGCATGGGACGCCGGAGTGCGGTGCCGTCGTCTGCCACGTCATGCGGCGGCTTGCGCGCACGTTCAGTGGGCGCGAATTCCTCCTGTTCGAGCAGTGCCAAGACCGCCATGCGCACAATTCGGCGCACACCGATGGCATCGCATCCTGGCTGATGGCCGCGTGTATTGCGAACGATGCTTCGCTGCTCGAGCGCGTATGGGGATGGACCAATTCTCCCAATCGCTGGAATCGGCGCACAGCCGTGGTATCTCTTTTGCAGGAGCTCAAGCGCGGCCAGCAAAAGAAGTTCGTCCTCCGCATCACGAAGAAACCGCTGCAGGACCGCGACGACATGGTGGAAAAAGGCTTGGGATGGCTGCTCAAAGAGGCCTATCCGCAGCGTCCCGCCGAAGTGGTCGCATTCCTGCTGCGCGAGCCGAATGCCGCGTCGCACCTGACGCTGCACTATGCGGCGGAGAAAATGACACCTGAGCACAGGCGCAAAGTGCTCGCCTGAGGCGGGCGCCGGGCGGGCCGCTCCACCCGCCTTCCTGTGTTCAGGCCGACTCGTCGATCATCGCCATGACTACGGTCTCCACCTCCCGCGCCACCGGCTCGAGTCCAGCCGACTCGAACAGTTGCATCATGGCGGTGGGAAGAAAAGTGCCGATCACGCGCTCTTCCCCGCGCTGATACACGGCGATGCGGCACGGCAGAACCGTGGCCACCGCCGGCTCGGTCTCCATCGCGCGCTTCGCTTGCTGCGGGTTGCAGACTTCGAAGACCGCACACTCGCGGTCGAAATCCACTCCCTTCTCTTTCATCGTCTTTTGAAGATCGTGCACATGGATCACGCCGAACTTGTGCCGCGCCGCCGCGTCGCGCAGAGCCAGTTCGATCTCGGCCATCGATTTCTGGGATGTTTTCTCGTACAACATGGACGTGGTCACCTGCCCTCAGCATAGTGGAAAAGGCGCGCGTGAAAACCGGGGCGCGCGCCCCCCCGCCTCGCGCGGCAGACGTGGGGCGGCCTGTTGTTGCTAAATGAAAAGGGGAATTGTGTTCCTGTCCCCTTTTTCCATGAGCGGCGCAGACGAGAATCAGGGCGGACAGCGGCGGCAGC
>JADFCW010000344.1 GCA_017161705.1 Candidatus Sumerlaeota bacterium
CCTCCCCCGTTTCCACCTACACCGTCTCGCTCGATATCCCTACATCCCGCAGCGCTTATCGTATTCGCCTGATAGACGAATTTGGATTTGAGAATCGGGACCCGATGGAGTATGCAATTCAACCCATGATGGACGAACCGCCGCGAGTGGAAATTCGTGATCTTGATGAGCGAAAATACGTAACGCCCTACGCGACGCTGCCATTGGAAATTCACGTCCGCGACGACTACGGAATCACGCGGATTCAATTGCATCTGGCCTTTGCGGGTGCGAAAGAAGAAACCATCGAGGTCGCGGTTCGGCCCAATGGCGCCAACCAAACGGTTATGCACACCCTCGCCCTCGAACCATATGAACTTAAGCCAGGCATCGAGGCGGTTTTATGGGCGTCTGCATACGATAACCGTGAAATCGGCGGGCCTCAGATCGGCCTGTCCCCGCGAACCCGGCTCGAGGTGGTCAGTCCCGAAGAGATGATCCGCATCATGCGCGAGCGTATGGAATCTCTGGTTCCCCGGCTGGAACAAATCGGGCTGGATACACTGGACAGCCGGACTAGAATCGAAGATTTGTTGAAGAGCAAAGATCGGGAAACCAGTCCAACGAAATAGGCGTGAACCGTTTTTCCGAAACGAGCGTACCAGAGGACAAACCATGAATCCCCAAAGCCGAAATCCGCAAAATATGCCCCGGGCATTCCACGCTCCGCTAATCCCTCATCTATGCCTTCTAATCCTTCCCGGTATTCTGACGTCGGTTTTCAGTGCCGATCCCATTCAGCGCATAGAGCAGGAAGAAAATCGGACCGCGAAGATCGGCGAGCAAACCCAGCTGATAGCACAAGAGCTGGAAGCCATCGTGCGCGATCTCGAAATGAACAAGTTGCTGACGCGGGAAGAAAACAAAGACTTCGCCACCGCGCAGAAAAGCCTTGAGGAAATCCCCCATCGCGAGGTCCGCTCCGTCCTGGAACAACTCATCGCCGCCCGACAAGCCCTCGACCGTGCCCGCCGCCAGGAGCATTTGCGCCAGACTGTCGCCGCTCAAGAGCAACTCGTCGCACGCCTGACCGAAGAACTTGTACGCATTCAATATCGCAGCCAGCTGCGCCACTTGCTCGATCAAATGCGAACGCTTGTAGCCGACCAGCGGCAGGCAATCCGCACCACGCAAAACGGCGCCATCGAACTGGCCGCCACCAATTCCGACGCCCTCCGGGAAGACATTCTTGACCGCGTCACCCAGGGACAGGACGCCATTGCCAACGATTGGGCACTGGTGCGCACACAGGTCGCCGTCATTCTCGAACGCTTCCATGATCTGCCGTTTCTGGATACGATCCGAAAATTTCAAGACAAGGCCTCCGCTTTGCCCATCGAGCAACGGCTGACCGAGACGCGCGACCACTTGCAGTCGCAACGCCTTGGGCTGGCCGTGGCGGGTCAGCGCCAACTGGCCGAACATTTCCTCGCACTCCTAAAAATCCTGCAGGAAAGCGGTTTAAGTCCGGCTGAACAGCGTTCCGCACTCGAAAATGTCATCGAAAAGACCGAAGAGGCGCTTCGCCAGCAGCAGGACTTGCGTATGCAGACCGAGGCCTTGGGGCGCGATCTGACCGAGCCGTTGCGCAACGAAATGGCCCGCGCCGAAGACCAATTGGCCAATTTCACCCGCGAACTCTCGCAGGAAGCCGACCAGGCCATTCGCGCCGAACAGCCCGGCACCGCCCCGTTCCCGCCCGCGCCGTCGGATGCCCCATCTCCAAGCAATCCTTCCGCAATCCACAACCCGCAACCCACAATGGATAACCCGTGGGCCGAGGCCAGGAGACAAGCTCACCCGCCGACCGCAGATACCGCAGCGCCGGCGTCGCCGGCCGGCCAGGAACTGACCCGCGCCTCCGAGAAAATGTCCGAGGCTTCCAACCAACTCAATCTGGCCCGCGCCAAAGAGGCTTCCGCTTCGCAACAGCAGGCCATCGGCCACCTTGCCAGCGCGCTGGCCAACATGCGCGAGCAACTGGAAAAGGCCCAGAAACTAGCCGATATCGAAGCGCTCGCCGACATGCTGGCCGAGCAAAGCGAAGTTTTGAATCAACTCGGCGAAATCATCCGCGATCAAGAAGACCTGACAGGCCGCACCCAACACGCCGTGCAGCAGGCTAAAACGGCCTCAACGGCCCAGCAACCGGAACCCTCTGCCGAAAATGCCACATCCCCGCCTGCCGGCCGATCTCCGCAGTCTCCCATCGAATTGAGCGAGGCGCAAAAAGACCTCAGCGCCCGCACTCAGGATTTTGCCGAACAGGTCTTGACCGCTCCCGGCGTACCTCAGACGTTGACCAAGGCCATCGAGGAAATGGATCGGGCAGCCTCGCAACTGGGCCTGTCAAAAACCGCCGCGGCGCTCCCCCATCAGGGCGAGGCCCTTCGCTCGTTGCGCGAAGCCGAGCGCAAACTGGCCGAAACCATGGCTCAGGCCCTCGACGCGCAAGATATGCAGCAATGGCTCGATCAGCTGTCCGACCTGGATTCGATGATCGGCAGAATCGAACAAATGGCTGGCGAAGCCGAAACCCTGCCCGAAGCGCCGGCCCCAGCTCTGGCCCAACAAGCCGAAGGAGTTGCCCAGGAGCTGGACTATATGGCCGCCATGCCGCCGATGACCCCGGCCATGGCCGCTCAAGTGCGGCAAGGCTCGAAGATGATGTCCGGAGCGTCGCAGGAATTGCAACAGGGCCAAACGGGACAGGCAGCCCAGACCCTGCACCAAGCAGCGCAGACTCTTGGCGGCGTTCGCGGCCAGATGGCTCAGCAAATTGCTTCGGACCTTGCCCAGGCGCAGGCCCAGGCCCAAACAGCCGCTCAGGCGCAGCAAAGCGGGCGCCCTTCGCCCCAGGCGCTAGCCAATGCTGCCAGAAAGGCCCAACCTACCAACAAGCCCTCGCAAATGAGCAAGGGCGATGGGATGCGCGCCGAGGGGCCGACCGCTTACGATCCCAAACAGATTGAGAAGGACATGGAAAGCGGCAACTGGAGTCGGCTGCCGGAACGCGAACGCGAACAGGTGTTGCAGGCCCTCCGCGAAAAATATCCCCCGCGCTACGAACGCGCATTGATTCGATACTACCGCAACCTGTCGCGCGTGGAAGGGGCCAAATAGGTTGCGGATTGTCAGTCATGAGTTGAGGGTTTTAAGTTGGGATCCGTCCATGCCGTCCATTCCCTCCACTTTCATCAGCCCACACCTGTTAAGGATGACATTAAGATGAAGCATCTAAATCCTATTCTTATATTTCTCGGCATGGCCGCTATGTTCGCGACGGCAACTCCTCTCCCCTGCCCCGCCGAGGATGAATTGACGCCTGCCGCCGAGCAGGCCATCGCCAAGGCGCTCGAGTGGTTGGCGCGCCAGCAGAGGCCTGACGGCTCACTCGACGACAGCACCGCCGACACGGCTTTGGCCGGACTGGCTTGGATGGTGGTCGGCGAAACGCCCGGCCGCGGCAAATATGCGCGTCAGAGTTCCCGCGCCCTTCAATACATTCTCACCCATGTCGAGGAAAACGGCCTGATTATCGGCCGCAACCGCCGCAGCCCCATGTACCATCACGGCGTGGCCACCCTGTATCTCACGCAGGCGTGGGGCCTCACGGGATACGAAAACATCCGCGAAAAACTGAAAAAGGCCGTGGACCTGATTATCACCACCCAGTCCACCAAGGGTGGCTGGCGCTATTTCCCCGGGCGCGATGAGCAGGACATTTCCGTCACAGTCATGCAAGTTGTCGCCTTGCGGGCGGCGCGCAACTGCGGCATCGAGGTGCCGGAGAAGACCATTCAGCGGGCCATCGAGTATGTGCGCAGTCTCTCCCATCGCGAAGGCGGCTTTGGCTATCAAAGCGCCAATGATCGCGGGATCGCGCGCACGGGCGCCGGGATGTTTTCGCTCCAGGTCTGCGGCGAATACAACGACCCTCGAATTGCCCTCGGCTTGAAGTATCTCGATCAGCATGGCTTGTTTGACGGCCAGTGGGAACACTACGGCCTGTACTACAT
>JADFCW010000345.1 GCA_017161705.1 Candidatus Sumerlaeota bacterium
CATCAAACCCGGCTACATCGAATGGGAGTGGCATTGATCGGGCGGCCGGCAAGGACTGTCAGTGGCCCTTGCGGGACCGCTTTTCGTCGAATGCCTCCTGAACTCGACCCGGGAAAACGCTCATGGGACGGCGAGATCTCAAGAACCGTATCCATTCGCTGCTGGAGATGCCGGATTTTGCGGGGCACCTCGAAGCATTCCAGTCCGAATCGCCCGGCGCGCTTTGTTCCACATTGATTTCCTTCCTTCCCAGTCCGGACGAGACGATCAAGTATCGTGCCGCGGCCGCGTTGGGTGCGGTAGTGGCGCGTTTGGCAGACAGCAACATCGAGGCGGCGCGCGAGATCATACGGCGGCTCCACTGGAGTCTGACCGAAGAGAGCGGCGCAATTGGCTGGGGCGCTCCCGAAGCGATCGGCGAGATTTGCGCACACCATGCGGGTTTGGCCGCCGAGTTTGGCGCGGTGCTGCTTTCCTACATTTGCGAACCGAATCATCTCGGCAATCCCGTGCTTCTGCGCGGGGCCCTGTGGGGGATTGGACGGTTGGCGGAAGCGCAACCGCAGCTTTTGCGGCAATATGGAGTCGTCGAAAAAATTAAACCGTATCTCGAATCGCCCGACGAAACATTGCGCGAGACGGCAAACCATGTGCTTGCCGGCCTGAACGCCGATGCGGGCGGCTATGCAACACTTCCCGGTTGACAACCGATGGAAACTGGAACACCCTTCGTGTGATGAGTCGTTGGAAGAGTCCGTGCACCTGCAAAGCGAGGCAGGCAACACGCATACTGCGTGTGAAGCCCGGGATAAAGGACCCGAGGGGGCGGCCTTTTGGGCTCACGAGGCCATATCCAACGAAAGGAGGTCCCGCTTATGACTGAGCAGAAGACAATGCTCACCAGCGAAGACTGGTGGTCGGTATGGATCGGCTTGTTCATTTTTCTCCTTGGCTTGATATCGCTGTCTGGCCGCGATGTTCTGGGCTGGGCTGTCGAGCCGCAGATGTGGACCGACCTGTCCAAGGCTTTCGGGCCCGTCTCTAAAAGCTACGCAGGCTTGTCGCCGGTTGTATCCCTGCTACTGACCTATTTAGCGTTTCTGGTCGTTTTGTCGGTCGGTGCAAAAGCTTTGGGATTGAACCTGGCGAAGTTTGCCGGCGGATTTACGGTGATCTTCTTCCTGACATATCTGTGCAACGTCATTGGCCATAACGCATGGATCGCCGCCAACCGTCCGGCCGACCTGGCGAAGTTCGGCATTTCGTGGTCGCTCAAATTGACAGGGGAGGCGGGGCTGATTCTGGCGCTGCTGGCTGGCTTGATTATTGGGAACTTCATCCCGGGTCTGGCGAACGCCCTGCGCGAGGCCACGCGCCCGGAGTGGTTCATCAAGTCTGCCATTGTCATTCTCGGGACAGGTCTGGGCGTCAAGGCGGCGGAACAGATGGGTCTGGCGACCGCGGTGATGTTCCGGGGATTTTGCGCCATTGTCGAGGCGTATTTGATCTATTGGGCGCTGGTGTATTTTCTGGCGCGAAAGTATTTCAAGTTCAGCCGCGAGTGGGCCGCCCCGCTGGCTTCGGGCATATCCATCTGCGGCGTGTCGGCGGCCATCGCCACGGGCGGAGCGATTCGTGCGCGACCCATTGTCCCGATCATGGTGTCGTCTCTGGTGGTGATATTTGCCGTGGTCGAGCTGGTGTTCCTGCCGTTTGTGGCGGCCAACGTTCTACCCCACGAGCCGATGGTGGCCGGCGCCTGGATGGGACTGGCGGTAAAGACCGACGGGGCGGCCGTGGCCAGCGGCCAGATCGTCGAGTCGCTGATCTTGGCCAAACAAGCGGCGCAGGGCGTGAACTTCGAAAAAGGTTGGGTGTTGAACACGGCCACCACTGTGAAAATCTTCATAGATATTTTCATTGGCATCTGGGCCTTCATTCTCGCCATCATTTGGACAACCAAAGTAGATCCGAAACCCGGAGAAAAAGTCCGGGGAGAAGAGATCTGGAACCGCTTCCCGAAGTTTGTTATCGGCTACTTTCTGACCTTTGTGATCATGCTGGTGATTGTGCTGGCCCTGCCGCACCTGAAGGACGCGGCGAGAACAGCTAGCGCCGAAGTGGATGTGTTCCGGAAACTGTTCTTCGCCCTCACATTCTTCTCCATCGGGCTGGTGTCCAACTTCAAGAAGCTGTGGGAAGAAGGCATCGGACGCCTCGCGTTGGTTTATGTCATCGCATTGTTTGGTTTTATTATCTGGATCGGCTTGTTTATCTCCTGGATATTCTTCCAGGGGGTCAAGCCGCCGATTGCAGGAGCCTAGCACGCCGGGAGGAACGACCCGCATGGATGAGCCGAAACTGTCGGACGAACTGAAGAAGATGGAACACGAGCCTCTCCTGCCGATCGAAAAGAAGCTCGTGGCGTGTAGTCTAATTCTGGGTGTCGTGCTTCTGGCGCTTTTGATCTGGATCAGCTACACGTTTTTTCCCGCCTCGCATCAGTAAGCGCTCATCCGGGGGAACGATCTTCTGCCGGCTGCAGCGGCGGGGCAATCTGGCGGATGAGCCGGGCCAGTGTGTCGCGCAAAGCATCTTCGCGGAAGTTGGCGGCGCGCTGCCGCTGCTTTTCAATGATGCGGCGGCGCAACGCCAAATCGCTCACCAGCAAGTGCGCCATTTCGCCGATCTCGTCGAAGCGTTTTTCGCGCACCAGCACGCCCGCATCGCCCAACGTCTCTGCCACGGCTGCGCACTTGTATGCAATTACCGGAACGCCGAGGGTCATGCTTTCGAGCAGCGGCACGCAAAACCCCTCGTGCTCGCTCATGCAAAGATACACATGGGCCGTCCGGTAGAGTGCAACGAGATCGCGCTGGGCGACTTTGCCGGTGAAGCACACGTCGCGCAGCCCAAGATAACGGCAGAAGCCGGCAAGCTGCTCGGTATAAGCCGGGGCTGCCCGAAGATCGCCGACCACCAATAGCCGCGAGCGCGGTTGGATGGCTTCGTGATAGTAGTGGAACACGCCGATGACATCTTCGATTTTCTTGTGAGGCACCACACGGCTCACTGTCAGAAAGTTCACATATCCATCGTTATACCGCCGCAGAATGGACGGATTGGGTTTGACTGAGAACCGGGCGTCATCGAGGACAATCGGCAGCACCTCGGGGGCGCGGAATCCGGCTGCAACCAGTTGAGCACGGTCGTACTCCGAAACGCCCGCCGCCATGCGTGCGACGACGGCCAGACTGCACAGGTCGTCCTCGGCGATGTGGCACCGCGCGGCCAGCGCGCCGGCGCCGTCGAGCGTAAGCGCGGGCGGCGTCACGCTATGGTAAATCACCCCAAGAGGGCCGGCGGCCGTCCGAATCATCGGCGTGATCTCGGAGGCCGTCGAATAGTGATAAATCCATATCACATCGGGGCGGGAGAACAGTCGGCGAGCGGCGCGCAGCGACCGCGCATGCCACCGAAGCCGCGGATGAATAAACCGTGCGTAGATCGAAGAGCGGTGACCCATCTGCCGCAGCACCCGGCGCAGCAGCAAGGCGAAATTGCCGATGGCGTCGCCGAATTCGAGGTTGGGCAGGATTTGATGGATAGTGGCCACGAAAAAATCGCGCTGAAATATATATGGTGACCTACGAATCACGCACCTATTTCAAACTTCAGTTTGCTCTACGTAGTTCACGCTTCAGCGTGCCGTTCGTAGTTCACACTTCAGTTTGCCGACTGCTTTCACTCCCATGGAGCAGTTCGTTTGCCTAAACTGCCACCCAAAACCCCCGCCAACGCGGGTCTGATATCAGACACATTGAAGTTGGAACACATTGAAGTTTGAACTACGAGCAGCAAACTAAAGTTTGAACTACGAACGGCACGCTGAAGCGTGAACTACGTACGGCAAACTAAAGTTTGAACTATGAGCAGCAAACTAAAGTTTGAACTACGAACGAGAACTGCGCGCAGTGTGATCTCCATT
>JADFCW010000346.1 GCA_017161705.1 Candidatus Sumerlaeota bacterium
ATTGTCCCAGCGGCTCGCGGTTGACGGGATAGTGCTTGTTTTCCGCGCGAAGCATATTGCCGTTAGGAAGCAGAAACGGCAGGATAAGCACGGCAGTCAAATGATAAGAGCGAATCATTACGCACCTCCGAGACGTTGTATGGGGATTTGGCCGGGAAATAATGCAGTCCATGTGGAATACAGACCTCATGCACGGCAGGCCTGAGCACCTGGCTTTTTGTCCGTGCAATTCTGTTTCGCTGCAAGAGAAAATTTTTGTTTCCGAACGGACCAGACAGTCTTGACGGGAGATCGGGGCTTTGGTAGAGGGTTTTATGTGAATTACTTGCAAGCAAGTATCCGCAAAACATTTCTCTCGGTTGCGTAAAATAATGCTAGCAGCGATAACCGGCGGCGACAGCCCGATCGGACGCGCACTGCAGAAGGTGCTGGGGCTTCGCGGTGTCCGCTTTCGCACCCTTGCGCCCGCCGAGCCGCCCTCCGATCTTGCGGCGTGCGGCGAATGGATTGTCGGCGAGGAGAACAACGCCGACAAGGTGAGCGCCCTGCTGGAGGGGGCCGACGTGCTTTTCCATATCGGGCGCGCCACTCCGGCCACCGGCGATGTTAGCCGCACCGAACTGGCCGCGTTGGCTGTCTTGTTGCCGGAGGCTCTCGATCGCGGCGTCCCTATGCACTTTCTCAGCTGCAGCGCGGTGTTCAGACCCGCCGATGGTTCGCCGGCCGAGCCGGTCAGCGAAGAATCTCCCCTTTCGCCCGCTTCGCCCTTCGGCGCTGCCAAGGCCGCGTGGGAGCAGACGCTTCGACTGTGGAGCGAGCACAATGGCCTGCGATATGTGGTTTATCGCGTTCCTACGGTCGTTCCCGAATTTTTGCTTTATACCAGTGTCTCAGCTCGATATTTGCGCGCCGGTATTCAGAGGGGCGAGATTTTCCCGCACGCCTATGACGAGGGAAAGCGGTGGGGGATGAGCTACATTCACAGCGAGGATGTTGCGCGGGTTCTGGCCGATGCCGTCGGGCGGCCTGATCTGTTCGGCCAGACGTTTCACCTATCGGCCGATCAGTGGATTTCCGAACACGAGCTGGCCGAGATCAGTTACCGGGTGCTGTGCGATTTCATGATTCCGTGCAAATGGCGGCCGCCCCTGCCCGATACGCCCACCGGCCTGATCGGCGATGTCTGGCTGGCCAACGCCAAAGCCCGCCGGATACTGAACCTCGACGTCGGCAACAGCGTGCCGCGTCTGATCGCCAAGCTGAGGGTCTGGGTGGACGATTTTGCCTCGACCGCCCGACTGCGGGTGGCCAAGTAAAAAGGCGCCCGCATCTGCAGGTGCGTTATCAATCTTCCCGCAGTGTCTTCGTGAACGCCAATCCCGCAAACGCTCGGACGCTACGCACCGGGTTTTTCCAACTCATAGGGCCACATCAGGACGCTGCCGTCGAGCACGCGCACGCGGTCGAAACCTGCATGGTGCAGGATGAGTGCGGCCTCATAGGCGCGCAGAGCGCTTCCGCAATAGACCACGAGGTCCTTGTCGCGCGGCAATTCGCCGTGCCGTTTGCGCAATGCACCCAGCGGAATGTGAATAGCGCCGGCCAGGCGGCTTTTTTCAAACTCGGCCGGCGTGCGAACATCGAGCAGGGTCAGCGGTTCGCCGGCGTCCAGACGGCGTTTCAACTCGACCGGCGAAATGCCCGTCAAGCGTCCCTCGATTTTGTTTTTCACCACATTGGCCGCCGTGATCAGGTTATCCATCGCCGGTGAATACGGCGGCGCATAACATAGATCGAGTTTAGAAACCTGATCTACGGTCATGCCCGCCGTGATGGCTGTGGCTGCAACATCGAGCCGCTTGGCGGCCTCGCCGGGCCCGATGGCCTGTAAACCGAGCAGACGGCCGGTCGCACGGTCGGCAACCATTTTGAGCATGAGCATCTTCTTGCCGGCATAGTAGTCGGCGCGGTCCGGCGCCGGCACAAGGGCCGCGACCGCTTCGTAGCCGCACTCGCGGGCCGCCCGTTCTGTCAGCCCGGTCAGGCCGACGGCGTAGTCGAACACCTTGCAAATCATACTATCCAGAACGCCGGGGAAGCGTTCGCTGCCGCCGCAGAGATTGATTGCCGCCACGCGGCCCTGTTTGTTGGCGGTCGAGCCTCGCGGCGCCCAACAGGGCCGACCGGTGATCAGGTGGCGGCTTTCGGCACAGTCGCCGGCGGCGTAAATATCCGGGTCGGAGGTGCACAGATACTCATCCGTCCGAATCGCTCCCGTCGGCCCGATCTCCAGTCCGGCTTGAGCGGCCAGTCGGGCCTCAGGTTTGATCCCGACAGCAATCAGAACGGCATCGGCGGGGATGCGTTCACCGGAGGCCAGCACGACCGCTTCGACTTTCTCCGCGCCTTCGAGAGAGGCTACGGGGGCGCCGGTGAGAATGCGAACGCCTTTGTCGGTCATGTGTTTCTGGACGTGGCACGCCATTTCCCAATCGAGAGGAGCCAGAATTTGCGGGAGCATTTCGACGATGGTCACGTTGCAACCGATGGCGACAAAAGCTTCGGCGGCTTCCACGCCGATCAGTCCGCCGCCGATGATCACGAGGTTCTCGATGTCGGCGTCGGCCGTGGCCTGCTTGATCGCTTCCGCATCGGCGATGTCTTTGAGACCGAAGACATTGCGCAAATTGGCGCCCGGCAGGGGCGGAACTGCGCGGCGGGCGCCCGTGGCCAACGCTAGTTTGTCGTAGGCAATCCACGATTCGGCCCCGTTGGCCGGAGAGCGAAGGCGGACACGTTTGTTGGCGCGGTCAATCTCGACGGCTTCGGTGCGGTTCAGCACGCGAACGTTCTTGACGTTCTGAAAAAACGCGGCGTCGCGCACTATGCCGACAGGAGTGGACATCAAGTCCTTTTGTTCCCGAACCATGTCCGAGATGTAATAGGTCAAACCGCAGCCGGCATAAGAGAGGTGTTCGCCTTTTTCGATCAGGGTCACCTCGGCCTCGGGCCGAAGACGCGCGACCTTGGCGGCGATCTTGGGGCCGGCGGCCACGCCGCCGATGACGACAACGCGAAAGGATGAAGGCATAAGATTCCTTCCTTTGAACGATGATCTTTGACACTCCAAAAAAATGGGGCATCAAACTGATGCCCCATTTCTCATCACAGCGCGCGCGGGAGTTCAAGGGCCAAAGCGTACAATGTCGCCCTCGCTTACGGTTCCATTGGTCGGGTCATAGACCATCTCGCCTTCGTCGCATTTCACATTCGGGCCATGGCTGCGCATCATCCATAACACTGACCGGTGGTGGCCGAAGCAGGCATGATATTTCTCCGCTGCAACGGGCGTTGGCTCGATTTCGTCGTTCACATAATGGAATGGGTGGTCCACTGGCGAGCCCGCCATGGCGGGCTCGATGACCAGCGCTGGAAAGGGATCGGGCATCAGCGTTGTCACATAGGCCACCGGCGTTGTCAGGCGAGTGGGAACAAAATGCGCTTCGCCATGGTCGGCCGGATGCCCGTAGGGGGGATAGGCGTTCCAATCCACGGCGTAGGCTTCGATGGCCGTGGCGAGGCTGCGCATATCTGCCTGCGCGCGCGAGACTTTCGACCGCACCTGTGCTTCCAGAAAATTGGGAATCGCTATGGCGGCCAGGATTGCTATGATCGCAACAACGATCAGCAATTCAATCAATGTGAATGCGGTTCCGTAGGGGAACTGTTTTGTATGTCGCATGGTTCAGCGTCTCCTTTTTTCGATTCCGCGCGAGCGACGCCATTGCGTCGGCGTGCGCGGTTCAAAGCAGAGAACAAAGTGCTTCTGGACGGACTTTGCCCAAGGTTCCGTCCCCACAGACACTTTCTCACTCCGCCCCAGATATCGGGTTGGAATGACTTATCTGCGAAGAGGTTTTTCGAAAGGTGT
>JADFCW010000347.1 GCA_017161705.1 Candidatus Sumerlaeota bacterium
AAAAACGGCTGTTCTTCCGGCGCCAATTCCGGCGCCGTTAGGCGCTGTCGCACAGGAAAACAAAGCCGCTCGCCGGGCGCAGAGCCGCGAAGCGGGCGAAGCGGGCGGGTTCTACGCGCCAGCACAGGCCGCAGCCGCCTCGGGCGCGGCAATGCCCACCGGTGGATTCGGCGTTTCGGCACCCGTCACCGGTCAGGCGGCCGTGGACTACAGCCTTGCCCTGCGCGATATGAAAACCGCCGCCCGCATGAGCGAGGCCGTTGCATCCAGCGCCGGCACGCGAATGGTCGCCGGCAAGGCTTTCGTTCTGATCAACGGGGTCTGGACCGAATTGCGCGAGAAGAAAGACGGCGACGCAGCGAAAAAAACGCTCAAGATCAAATACCTCAGCGATGCCTACTTTGATCTGGTCAGGCTGCGCCCCGACCTCAAGAGCGTCTTTGCATTGGGCGAGCGGATCGAACTGGAGATCAACAACGTCCGTGTTGTGATTGGTCCCGACGGCGAGGAAAGAATCTCGCAGGAGCAACTAGCCGAGTTGAAGAAGAAGTAAAGCGGCCAAGGGGCGGCGCAGGTTGCCTGCCTGCGCCGCTTCCGCTTTGTCCTTTGTGGCTATCGCTTTTTCAACGACCACGCGGCGAACTTCGCCGGCCACCACGTCGGATCATTGGTAATGGCAATATCGGCAATAGGAGCGTTGGCCGTTCGCGGCTGCAGCCGCAGCGTGTGTTTCCCCGCCTGGAGAGCAAAGACTTGCGGGCTTCCGGCAGTCCTGTTGCCGGCGGCCGACCACACCCACTCCTGCCAGAGTCCCCGGACCTGCCAGTTGCCAATTGGCTTGCCGTCCAGCACAAGATCGAACACGACGCGCTGTTTGGCGTCGTGCATCGAGCGACCCCAGATCGCATAGTCGCCCGTGCTTGGAATATCGAATTCCCATTCGGCGGCGGCGTTGCGCGGCTGGGTTGGGAGGAGAACAGGGCCGCCCGCGGCTGCGATTTCCTTCACCGCCATGTTTTCCACTATGGCCGAGGCCGGCTTGAGTTCGACTCGCACGACCTGCAACCGGGGCAGGCCGGCCTGAACAGCCGGCGAGGGCGCCGACTCGTTGCCTGCGCGGTCCACGGCGGTCACCCGATAGAAATAGGTCGAGTTGACCGGCAATCCCCAGTCCACCCATTCTCGTTCCGAAGGCGAACCGACGAGCGTAGCCTGCGTGCAGGCAAAATCAGCACGCGGCGCTGCATAAACATTGTAGTGATCTATGTCGGAAGAATCCTTCGTTACCCACGATACGGCAATGCTGTTAGGTCCGCACGGTTTTGCCGCAACATGGACCGGGGCGGCGGGCGGCGTTTCATCCACGGCAAGCAGGCCGTTGGGAACAAAGCCCCTGTCATCGGTCAGGAGAATTTTGTCCACGCTTTCGGTTCCCTTTTCTGCCTGCAATTTTAGTTCGTGGCTGCCCGCGGATAGCGAGAGCGGCATTTGGCTCTTTTGCCACGACCATTTCGAACCGACGCACGGCAGCGAGCCGCTCGGTGTGCCGTTGCAGGTCGCAGCCAGCGCGCCGTCGCCTTTGACGCGCGCCCATAGAACGTAGGTTGCGGTTTTGGGGACAACAACGTTGAGAACCACGTGGCCGCCGGCTTTCTCCGCTCTGCTGGCCACACAGTAAAGATTGGAGGCATCCGGCTGGCCCACCCGTTCTTCCATAGGGAGGACAATTGTGCCGGTTTCGGCCTCCAGGGCGATACGCGCGGGCCCCTCCCACGCGGCATTGCCGCGTTGGGAAACCTCCTCAGAGGGACGGCTTTCCAAGCCGCTGTATTCTACGGCAGTGACCACATAATAGGCGGGCGCCGTGTCGAGGAAATCGGTCGTTTCCGTTGCCGGAATCAGCGTTGGGTTTAGCCGCCGATAGTTTATGCCGCTGGTCGAAGTCTTATAAATATTGTAGCCGCATATTTCGCGCCCGCGGCGCGGCCGCTCCCACGACACCACAACCTTCGTCCCTTCGACGCGCACCGACACATTCTGCGGCGGATCGGGCAGGCGATTGACGGCAACATAGATGTCCGTGAACTCCGTCAGAAAGTCGCTGTTGAACAGCGTCTTGGTGCCGTCGGGGCTGCTGATCGGATGCGGATGACTGCTATGGTGATCGGGGTGCCATAGCGCGGTATGCCCGTAGTACGAACTGCCGTGCTTGCAAATCGTGTGGCAGGTTTCCGAGCCGTCGGTGCGCAGATAGAGAATGGAATTGGGATAATTGCCGGTACGGGGAGTATCCGATACAAACCAGTCGCCGTCGAGCGTGGGGCCGCCGTGCCCGCCGCTGCCCAAGTGGAGAACCAGCCGCTTGCCGGTTCCGTCATAGCGAACCGCCCAGATACTGCCGATGCTATAGTAGGTCAGTTCCGCGCCGCCGGCCAGCCAGTCGGGATGGCTGCCGGGATCGGGAATTGAGGTTCTATCCGACCCATCGGGGAGAATGGTCCACTGCGTGCGGGGATCGTCGAAGTTGAAAAAGATGCGGCAATCGGGCGACCGCGTAAAGCGCAGGCGATGCCAGCGCCGCTCGAATTTGATCTCGCGCACCGAGCCGTCGAGGCCGACGACAAAGGCGCTGGACGGAGCACTGAAATCCTCATTGCTGCTGCTTTGGCGGCCGAACAAGAACCACTTCTCGCTGGGATGCGGCGGCATCATTGCGCCCATGTCTTTCCGGACGCTGACGATCGTTTGCTGCGCCCCCGTGAGCGGATGGGTCGCCACAACGCGCGTTTCCTGTCCTTCACGAATGGCGTGGTAAAAACGGTCGGGATAAACGACGCTCCAGTAGCCGCTGCCGATGGATTTGCCGTCGGCCGTGGGCATGGGGCGGAGGTTCGCGCCATTGGCGTCCATGAGCCAGCGGATTTTGTTGCCCGTGCGGCGGCTGAGAAAACCCATGATCGAGCCGTTGGCGTTCCAGCTGGGAATGTCATAGTAGTCGTTGACGTCCACGGCAGGATCGCAGGTCATGCGCCAGACAAGGCATCCGGTTTGCGTGTCCCGGAAAATCGTCCGTTCGGAGAGAAATGTCTTGCCGCGCCGGGTGTCGTCCATCCGCCGCCAGCCCCGGCGCCTGGCCAGTTCAGTCAGCCCATGATTGCCCACCGCCAGCGAGGACGCGGCCGCTGGATTCGGTGCAGAAACACTTTTTGGCTCGGATGACACTGGGCGGGCTGGGGCTTCGCCTTCGGGCGACCGGTTTGGTTTTTGGGCACCCAAAGTAAGAACGAATAGGCTAAAAAGCACGGACTTGAAAATACGCTGACTGTATTTCATACAAGGCTCTTTCCAAAAGGTTGAAACAAGGACGGAGAATCGAATCCATCGCATCGAGTTCCCGCTTCGATGCAGTGCTCATACCATCGGTCCGCACAAACGCAAGCCAAATGCATAAACAAAAGAAAAAGCCATAGCCCGCTGCACCGGTCATGAAAAAAGCGTCAACCTAACATGGCCTGCGGCCACAACCAAAAAGATATTCGCACCATGGCTGGATCTCAAAATGGAACATTCTAAGGCGGCTGTAAAAAAGGGGGCAATCGTTTCGCTGGCAATGAACCGATACGGCAAAGCGGCAGCATGGCTCCCGCACTCCAAAACTTTTCCTTCGCACACTTCCAATCCCGCAAAGCCGAAGGCTTTTGCTTTGGACTGCGGCAGCCATGCTGCCGCTTTTGCCCGACAAGATTCGACACCCCAAACGTGGCCTGTCGCCATAACAAAACATGCGATGCTCCACAAAGATGCAGGTATTTTGGCTATGTCTTTAAACGAAAGATTCTATGCCATGGACGAGACTTCGCCTGGAAGCAG
>JADFCW010000348.1 GCA_017161705.1 Candidatus Sumerlaeota bacterium
CAATCGGTGTCCGCTCATCCTTGCTGAAAACACTGACGCGCAGCGCATCAAATCGGATCGACTCGATTTCCGGTCCGCCCCATTCATAGCGGCCTGCGTCATACCAGCCGCCCACCCCGCGGGCGTGCACAATCCACTGGCCGTTCTGACGGAGTTCGATCTTCCACGCCGTGTCCGGCTGCGGCTGATTTGGATACGTCCCGCTAAGGACAATCCGATTGGCCTCGACCGGTTGCGGCCACTCTGCCATCCACCAGGCCGGGGCGCTTTCGGGAACGATGCCGAGAGCGGCTCGAAATCCTACTCCATATTCGTGGTATTGGCTATCTTTTACGAAACGCTGCTTCTGCGGATCATAGATCATGTGGTCCAGTTGTCCGCGAAGGCCTTTGTTGTACGTGTGAAGGTTGCCCGAAATCTTTGCATCGAGCAACAGATTGCGGGCCAAGGCGGCGGATGGTTGGGGAATCCCCTTCTGGGCGGCGGCTGCAACGGCCGCACCCAATGCAACCCACATTGCAATACTGGTTGCCGTTCGTTTCATCTCTCACGTTTCCTTTTCTGAATTTTTATGTGATTGTGTAGAACATGGGATGATAAACACGCCCCTACATATTCTTTTAAAGTTGTGCATGAGGGTGCATGATGTCGAGCCCTTTTTCCGAAAAGTTTCACACGGTGTTTTCCAGGACCATAATGGCATCACCGAACGGATTTCCTTTCGATCGCATGAACGATCATGCGGGCCCCCTTCAGTCATCGCCTGTGGTGTTCGGCCTCGCGGGCAAGCATGAAGATCATGGTGAGCGATGCCACGCGACCGCCGCAACCTTTCGTGCGCCGATGACGAAGCCGCACACTGGCGAACGTGAACCCGATCGGATTGGTCGTGCAAAGATGCGCCCAATGCTCGGCGGGAAAATCATAGAAGGCCGGCAGCACGTCGCGGTTTTTTTCCAACACTCGACGGCCTTCGGCAGTTTCACGCAATACTGACTGAGGAATGCATCGAAGGCTTTTTCGGCAGCCGTTTTCGTCTCTGCGAGTGAGATGTCGTGCAGCATTTTCTTGGTTTTCTCCTGCAAACTCTTCGGCATCTTGTTCAACCCGTTCGCCGTTTTGGGAACCCGGCACCGGTGCTCGCGCGTCGCCGGAAACACTTTCGGCAGCGCAGGCCAGCGAAAAAACAAGGCCACGAAACAGGACGGGCTGTCAGCCGCCGTCCCGCTCGCACTTGAATTCGGGTTTTCGCGTCTCACCCTCCAGCAATCATCTGACATAGAGTCTTGGAGCCCGCTTCCAACTTGCCATCTTTTCATTTCGGCCAAATTCGGCGTGCGGCCGCGAAAGCAAAAACCCCTATAAAGATCCAAGGGCCGCATTCAAGGTAATAAACCGGAAAAAAACGGGAAAACCAATCCGGCGAGTTAATCGCGCTTGGTCTGGCGCAGCACATGAACCAACGGGAGGTTGTTGATTGCCGGATCAGCCACATTTGTAGCAATCATCGGCACCAGCGCCCTGCCAACGATTTTCTGCGTTTCACGCGGCATGGTTTCGGCCACGTAGTAGCGAAGTTCTCCGAAAGTCACGGTGCCATCCCTCTGTCCCAAAACTCCATCGGCCGCCCCCGATAGCCCTTGCAAGAGGACGTGGGTGAGGGCGCCGTTGCCCCATGCCCAAGATTCCGCGGCACGCCTTTCTGTATCCGTGGCCAGGAGGAACACCGTTCCCGGCGGGACGTTTTCCAGCTTGGGCAAGACAGGAACGGCGCGAGTCACCACTTTTCCGGCGTGGCACGTGTCAATAATCACAATTTTGTTTCTGGCGCGGTTTTCGTCGAGAAACCGGCGGACATCATCCATCAAGAACCCCGTATAAGGTTCGCGGATTCTCGTGTCATAGCAGGCGAAGTAGACCTTTCGGGGGTCGTCGGGTTCCGGGTACCCATGGCCAGACCAATACACCCAGATTGTGTCGTTGCCATCGGCTTTTGCCAGGAATCCCGCCAATGCATCGTGAATGTTGATGCGGGTAGCATTCTTGTCCGTCAAGACGCAGACATTGTCTTTTCCAAAAGACGGTTGTGCCTCCAGGAGCGCCGCCAGGTCTAATGCGTCTTTGGCTGCGCATCCCAAACGTCCAATCTCCGGATCGGCATATTCAGAGATTCCGATGCAAACCGCATAACTGACCTTCCGATTTCCGGGGTCCACCGCCGAATCTGTCCGGACTGGGTAAGGTTCCGGCATAGAGGGCGACGGGTTTGGCTCAGGCCGATGCCCGATCTTCTCCGAGATTTCCCACGCGGGGAACCGCAGACCAGACGAGCCCGGATGTTCGGCCAGCGTGATGGACTTTTCGATATAGCCGTCGGGCCTGGCAAAGATTTCCGCTCCGCGCAGATCCGCAACCTCGACCGTAATGATCTTCCCTTTCCCTAATCGAACGCGCTCGGTGGCTCCGGGGTATTTGATGTAGAATTCGGTATTCTCCTGATCCGAAATCAAAGTGAGATGCCGCGTATCCTCTTCTATGGAAACGGGCAGTGGTGGAAACTTGGTTTGAAAGGAATGGCAAGCGGATAGATACCCTCCGAGAACCATAACAATCCAGAGCGCTTTTCCGGAGCAAATCGCCTGCGATCGAGCTGTGGATGTCATACTGCTCTTCCTTCTTACCAAAGCCGCCTCACCACATCGCAACTTCCCGACCCTGCCACAAGGGAATACACCTCCGCACGCTCGCTCAGAATGTGAACCCTCTGGCTGGCGGTGCTGCGAGCTCATGCGGCAAGCCGGAAGCGACCGACTTCAAGGCGTTGAGTCTATTTCAGCTCTTGCTGGCCTACCTCCATCCTCGCCGCCGTTCCCTGAAGTTCATACTCATTCCAAAAAAGATAGATGTAGTACAAATAAACCCACTTCGTGCGCGCCGTTACAGCATAATCGGTAATCAAATTGGCACCCTGCACCTGGCGGATCGCTGCATCATATAGATCTCGATCGCTCTCTGCGGTGCGCAGGTTGTCAGGCACAAACAGCCGCACGTCCCCGCGTTTTTTGACCTTTACCGGCCCAAGTTGTTTGACGTTGGAATTGGGATAGACGAAATGAGATTGCGGTCCCAGTCGGGTCATGCTGGCAGCGGTGCAGGCGGTCGTTAGTGCGGCCAGAAATAACGTAGCCACGGTTCTTGCCAGTGGACTGTTGAATGTCATGACTCTTCTCCTCGCCGAAAGTGGTATTGCGACAGCAGACCGGTCGTTGCTGGTATTGGTTTGCGATTCATTTTAGATCTTGCTTCCCGACCTCCATTCGCGCAGCTTGCCCCCGAATGGTGAACTCTGTGTAGTTGAGGAGAACATAGATGTAGGTCGTCGTGTCTTGATCGAAATTGACCAGCAAATTCGCCCCCTCGACCTTTTGAATCGCCTCGTGATAGACCTTCAAGGCCTCTTGCATTGTGAGCGGCCGTGCAAACGTCAAGACTCCCCATTTCCCATACGTGGCCTCCGTGTACCCTAATTCCTTCACGTTGCTGTTGGGGTAAACAAACTGCGTGTTCGGCTCGAACGAGCCGGCCGTTACTGCACATCCCAGCGAGAAGCAGCATAACATGGCCTCCGCCGCCCCCGCCAAGAATCTTCCAAAAGCCTTCATCAGCCACCTCCTGGAATGGTGGAATCCAAGAATCCCAACAGGATTCTCCTGAAGCCGGAAAGTAAACGCCAGGAAACAATCTTGTCGCATCCTAGGCGTTTCCAAAACGAACTGCGCTATGCCTATATGTTAAGGGAAAAAGGAACCCAAAAACAAAGGCCGAAAGCCGTGCCCTAAACCCCGAAAGATCACGCCTACCCTCGC
>JADFCW010000349.1 GCA_017161705.1 Candidatus Sumerlaeota bacterium
GCAAACGCCAGCACGCTGCCTTGCTGGGGAATGATCTCGCGCCAGTTCGCGCGGTCCGGCCGTTCGACGTCAATGGCAATGATGCGGCCGCGCGGTGCGTCGAGGTCGGTGTGAAAATAGAAGACCGATCCCGCGTTCCCGATGAAATCATAGCGTGCGTCGGCTGCATCCAATAGCCGAACAAACGGCTCGTTGCTTGCGGCCGCTCGATAATAGATGCGGTTTCGCTCGTCCGTGCCATGATGCACCGACAACACCAGATAGCGCCCGTCGTCGGTCATGATGGGATAGAACGTCAACTCCTTGAAATCCGGCCGCTCGAACACCAGCCGATCGTCGCGCTGCGGTGTACCCAGTTTATGCCAATAGACGCGATGATAATTGTTTTCATCCTGCGGAGCGACGGCGCCGGCATCGGGGAACCGCGCGTAGAAAAAACCCTCGTTGTTAGGCATCCAGGCGACGGGCGAGAACTTGCACCGCTCCAGCACCTCGGGAAACTCTTCGCCGGTATCCACGCGCCGAATCCGGATTTCCTGCCAATCGCTTCCGCTGCGCGAAAGACTATACGCCAGGAGCGTGCCGTCTTTGCTGACCCAAACGCCGCTCAGCGCGACCGTTCCGTCCTTGCTGAGCCGGTTGGGATCGAGCAGCACCGTCGGTCTGCCGTGAAGCGACTTCCGCATATACAGCACGGCCTGGTTTTGTAACCCAGAATTCTTGGAAAAGAAATAGCGCCCGCCCTCTTTGCGCAGGCCGCCGTAGCGCGGATAGTCATAGAGTCGGCGCAGGCGCGCGCGAATGCCGCGGCGGCGCGGCACCGACTCGAAAAACGCGCGCGCCACCTCGTTTTGCGCCTCGACCCACGCCCCCACTTCCGCGGACTCGCGATTCTCCAGCCACCGATACGGATCGGCGACTGCGTGTCCGTGATAGATGTCCACAACGGAATCGGCGCGCGTGGCCGGATATACCGGCGGCCCTGCAGCCTTCCGCGCGGCGCAACCGACAACTCCGGCCATCGGCAGCGCCGCAATGATCGTCTGCATCAAAAGCTCCTCCAGCATAATTCGCTTCATGCTTTGTTCCCCTCGCCCCTTCCGCCCAATGCAGGCTACTTATTGCACATCAGAGGGTGCTTGTAAAATCCCAGGTAATCTGGTAGTGCTTCAAGCCGCAATTGATGGATATGGTGATCCACCCACCTGGAGTTCTGCCTTCGGTTCGATGAATGTCCTCTCCACTGTAGCGGGCTAATATTGTTGTACTGGCCACGAGATAAAAGCCCCGCTGAAGCGGGGATGATACAACAAACTGAAGTTTGAACTACAAACGGCACACTGAAGTTTGGCCCAAGAGCCTAAGAGGTCTCCCGAGGTCACTTCTTTAGTCCGGGGAGCGGTCCCCAGATGTCGCGCATGAGCTCGAACACGGCCGGTTCTTCGCGCTTCAGTTCGCCGGCGACAAAGGGGAAGAAGTCGTTCATGCCGAAGTAGCACTCGGTCATTTCGGCGAAGAACTCTTTTTCGTTGGTGAGAGCATAATGGCGGGTTGGATTGCCGGTGACAAACAAAGTGGATTCATAGCGGCCCGAGGCCTTGAACCGTTCGTAGGCCGAGCGAATGCGCGGGTCGTCCCAGCCCAACACCTGATGGTGATAGGCGTGGGCCAGCTCGTGGAGAACAGCCCACGGCTGGCGGAAGACTTCGTAGGGGGAAAGGAAACGTTCGACGTCGGGAATGTGGACGCACCGCTCGAGGGTTTCGGAGTAGCCGTTGGCTTTCAGCCATTTTGCCGAAGGGTGATATTGCATGGGGTGGAGATTTCCGTGCGACAGGTCGAGTTGAATGGGAACCGCGCGAAGACGGTCGCATGCGGGCTGGGGCACAACGACGGCAATGACCGCGAGGCGGGCTTCGAGCAGTTTGAGCGCGAGGCGGCCGCGGGCGATGTGGGGTGGAGCGAGCAGGCGGCGGTCTACACGCACGGCCCATCCTTCGATGGAGCGGACCTCGTGGGCTGCGGGCAGGGGCGGCGTTGGTGCAGGGCGGCCGGTCGGGGCGGGTTTTTTCACTGCGCCACGGGCAGGCAGAGTGGCGGTGCTGGCGGCCGCATCCGCCGGCGCGGGAGCGAAAAGAGCGACGGCAGGGACGAGCAGAACGACGGCGAGGAAGCCGTATGTCCAGATGATTCCACGACGAAGCGGCATGGCTGCACACCTCCTTTTCAGTCGGCGGGCCGGCGGGTGGAAGGTACCTTTGTCGTGCGGGCAAGAGTTGCGCGCAGACGATCTGCAGAGTTCACAGACTCCGCAGATTATTCTTGTTTCGCCGCCAGAGGCTTGCCGGTTTTGTCCAATTCGCGAATGCGGATGTTGCGCCACATCACTTGGAGCGGCGTTTCGCTCTTGTTTGCATGTACCTGGAGAGCGATGAAGCCGGTCAGCGTCATGGTGTCGGTCAGATCGGCTGCCGGCACGCCGTTGACCCACGTTTTGATCGAGGGTCCGACGCAGAGAACGCGGAAGTGGTTCCATTCGCCATTCTTGAAAGCCTTTTGGGCTTCGGGTTTGTTTTTGAGGTCATAGAGCCAGCCGCGCCGCGCTTCATCATAGATGCCGCCGCTCCAGGCGCGTGCCGATGGGTCAATTTCGACCTGATAGCCGTGGACGCGGCCGTCTTTGTAGTCTTTGCGGCTTTCGCTGCGGATTTGCACGCCGGAGTTCATCTTTGGATCCACCTTCACTTCAAACTCCAGTTCGAAGTCACTGTAGAGTTTCTTGGTGCAGAGAAACGAATTGGGGCTGCCCTTGGCGGTCGTTCCGACGATGACGCCATCCTTGACCTCGTACTTGGCGGTGCCGTTGAGTTGCTCCCAGCCGTCGAGGTCCTTGCCGTTGAACAGCAGGACCCAGCCGTTGTTGTCTGCAGTCCGGGTCTTGCTTCCGGCCTTTCTCTTGCCGGTTTTTTCGGCCGCGCCGGCGGGCAGGGAAGTCCACGCCGCCGCCACAATCGCCGTGCATAGCAATGCAATAGTCCGTTTCATATTCTGTTCCTTTCTGATACAAGAATTTGCGCGCAACGCACGGTAGAACGATGCCCGATTCAGCGGCATTGTCAAACAGAGAGTGGCACGTCAGGCGGTTTCAATTTTACAAAGTGACAACGGGATGGTTTGCCGCGGTGTATTGGGGTGCGGCAGGGTAGGGTACGCCCTGGGGGTTTTTCGGGGGCTTCGCTCGGTTTTCGGGGAGACCTCGCGCGGTTGTCGAGGTGCGACCTCACCTCCTCTCTCGACCAGCGGCCTCTATCAACATCGGCAACAGGCCGACCAGAAGTGTTGGAATTCGCGCTGAACCGTCCGGCAGACCCCCAGCAGCTCGACCGTCACTCTGGGCGCAGGGTAGGCGATGCGGGCCGGCAACGTCAGCAGCCGCCGCCGGAATCGCCACAGGCGGGTCCATCGCGGTTTGAGCCGAGGGGGCTTGACCGCCGATGTTGGCTCTCGGTTCCGAGCCGCAGCTGGGGGACGTTCTGTTTCCTTCTCACGGCCCACGTCCGCATTCCTGGCCTCCTCACGCACCGGGCCGGCCAGCAGTTGCACGGATCGGCCCAGGGTGTGCGCCAGCGCGCCCAGCGCATAGAAGCCCGCGTTCCAAATGTGTTTCCGATACGGCCGATAGTGCAAGGTCGCTCAGCAGTTCTTTGTAGTGGTTCTCCAGACCCGCCTTCCGCTCCTACAACGACCAGATCGCCTCCGCGTAACCGATCTTCCGCCGCACCATCAACCCCGCCACGTTCTCCGGGTCTACGTTCGTTATCACTCCAGCATAGGGATACACACCCGGCAGATCGCC
>JADFCW010000350.1 GCA_017161705.1 Candidatus Sumerlaeota bacterium
CATGGCCTCCCTTGCGGCGGCCACCTCATGCGCTTTGACCCCATGGACTGCCGCCGCTGCTGAGGCAGCCGACATCCCGGAATCCGTCACCCCTCTGGCCAGGGAATACGAAAAGCTCGAGGCCATGCAGCCGTTCGCGGTCGTCCAAGAATATGACTTCGACTTTGATCGGGACAAACAGGGCGAGAAGCTCGATCCGTTTGTCAAGTGTCCCATTCGCCCGCTGATCGACGAGCCGTTGCGCGACGCGTCGATTTGCCGGGGAGGAGATGGCAATTATTACATGGTCGGCACCCAAGGAATCCCGCAGCCCGACGGCGGAGTCGATTTTCAGAACAGCCTGACCATAAAAATCTGGCGTTCCGCCGACGGCCTGAACTGGAAGGAATTCGCCACTGCGTTGGACTTGGCCGACCCGGGCGTCTATACCCCGCACCCGGAAAACACCGGAAACCGCTGGATGCAGTTTTACCGGCTCGATCCTGACGACATTGAGGCTGGATGGGTGCGTGGCATCACCACGCCGGAAATTCATTTCCTCAAAGGCACTTACTGGATCCCATTCGCGCTCAATAACCAGGAGACCGGACTGCTAAAAAGCCTCACTGGCAAGCCCGAAGGGCCTTATAAAAACGTTGCGTTTACATCCGATGCAGGTGGCGAGAGTTCCAACCGCATGACCACGCGCGGCGGATCGCCCTCGCTGTTCGAAGACGATGATGGCAGCGTCTATTTTGTGTGGGGCCCCGGTTGGATCGCCAAGATGAACGACGACATGACCGCCTTGGCCGAGGAACCGCGCCTGTTGCAATGCAAGCCCAACAGCCGCCTGGGCGACTATCCCATGCTCGTCGGGCGCACCGGAGCCCACATTTTCAAAGCCAACGGCAAATACCATCTGACGGCGATGGACATCAACCCGCGCCTGAACAAAAACCCTTGCCACGACACATTCGTCGCTGTCTCGGACACGCTCTATGGCCCCTACGAGCCGCGTGAGCTAATGGTTCCGCACGGTGGCCAAGTCACGGTCTTCAAAGACGGGAAAGGTCGCCTCAACGCCAGCATGTCCGGCAGTTCAAAAGACCCAATGGCCCGTTGCCAAGATCGTCCGGCGCTTGTTCCGATGCTTTTCGACGGATTCCTCGGTCGGGCCAACCGGCGCTACTGGGTGGTCACTGAGGATGGCCTGGTATCTGTCCTCAAGCCCGGATGGGATGTCACGGCTAATGAGATGATGTTTCTCCGGGACCCGCTGGTCACGCTCGAACCAGATGGGTTCTATTATTTAGCCGCGACGACCGACAAGGACGTCGAGGGGGTTCCCGGAGCCCGGGTGTGGCGCTCGACAGACCTCCGGCACTGGGAGCGCATCCAGCGGCCAGGCTCGGACGACGGTTTTATCTGGAGTGCCTCGCAGTCCGAGTGGTCCTCCAAGCCCGAGCCCAAAGGCATGGTGTCGGCCAACCAGCACGATCTCTGGGGGCCGCAGCTTTTTGCCCACAACGACACGTATTACATTCCCTACATGATGTTTTGTCGCAACACGACCAGCATCCTAAAAAGCGTGACCGGCAAGCCCGAGGGGCCGTATGAGGACACGGTCTTCAAATACAAGGACGGAGCACCGCATTTGTTTAAAGACGATGACGGCACCGTTTTCATGCACTTTTGTTTCGGTCCGCCCCGGATCGCCAAGATGAAGGACGATATGTCCGGCTTCGTCGAGCCCCCCAAGGACATCGTGTATCAAAACTTCGCGCGCCAGGGCTACGAGGGGACGTGGCTCATCAAAGTTGGCAAGAAATACGTGCTCTTTCATACCGACTGGAACGGCGAGGACAAGGCGCAGTTCAGCGTCGATTCTGCGAAGGTCGCGCGTGGCTACGGCACCTACGATTGGAGCTACAGCACTTCAGATAATCTCTTTGATGGCTGGTCAAAGCCGCGCCCGCTGATTCCGCATGGCGGCACCGGCAGCGTTTTCAAAGACAAGCAAGGCAACTGGTGGGCGGCCCTCTTCGGCAGCGACACCACCGCGCCCTTGCCGCAAAGCGTCGGTTTTGTTCCTTTGATCATCGAGGAGCGCGACGGCGACGTGCATATTCGCATTGCCGATGCGTTCCCGCCCGGAATGGACATGAGCAAGAACAACTGGCCGATTTCACAAAGTGAGAGATAACACTATGATCCAAGCATCCCAATTCAAACGGATGCCACACAGATTTTCCCTCAAGGCCATCAGCTTGGCCTCAGTTGCGCTCTGCATGGCGGCATGGCCCGTGCAGGCAGCGGAAACCGCGTCCAAACGTCCGAACATCGTCTTGATTTTGGTGGACGACATGGGTTTCTCGGACATCTCGTGTTTTGGCGGGTCGATTCCGACACCCAACATCGACGCCATCGCCGCCGAGGGTATGCGGTTCACCAATTTCTATGCCCAGCCGGTTTGTGCCCCGACCCGTGCTGCGCTGATATCTGGCCTCTACCCGCAGAAAGCCGGAGTTGGTGTAAACATTGCGAAGCTTGACGACCCGTTTTGGACGAAAATCCCGTCACCGGCGTATCAGAGCTTCCGCTCGCAAGATACCGTGACCATCGCCGAAGTCCTGCGTGCGGGCGGTTACCGCACCTACATGACCGGCAAATGGCACCTGGGCGACGAGCCGGAGCGCTGGCCCGTCCATCGCGGATTCGACCGCTCCTTCGCGCTGGTTTGGGGGGCGACCGACAGCAACGAGAAGCCGGTTTGGGCTCCGTATTGCTTGGACGACAAGCGGTTCACCGATTTCCCCGATGACTTCTACGTGACCGATGCATTTACCGAACGCGCCATCGAATTCATCCGTGAAGGAGAGCCTGACAAACCATTCTTCCTGTTCCTTTCCTACAACGCCCCGCATCTGCCCCATGGGGCGCCGACGTCAAGCGTCCAACGCGTTAAGGGGCATCTTGAGCTCGATCCCGTGAAGGAACGTCAGAGGCGGTTCGCACGGCAGAAAGAACTCGGGCTTTTCGGCCCGGACGTTGAACTGGGGCGACCTCTTGAGGTATCCGGAAGCTGGGAAAAGGAATCGCCTGAGACCTTGCGCGAGCGTTTCGAGACTTATGCCGCAATGATTGACCGTGTTGATGAACAGGTCGGGAACCTTGTTGCCGAGCTGAAACGGCTCGGGCGCTATGACGACACGCTTCTTGTCTTCCTGAGCGACAACGGCTGCGTTTATCCAGGCTTTGGCGTGCCGTGGGCGGAGGCGTCTAACACTCCCTTCCGCCTGATGAAAGGAAGCAGCCACGAGGGCGGCATCCGTGTCCCATTCATCGTGCGCTGGCCGGGGCAGACGCCTGCCGATACGATCAACCACAAACAGGTCGGCCATGTGATGGACTTGTTGCCCACTTTCGCCGAAGCCGCAGGCATCGAAATCCCGGCCACATACGAAGGTCGCACCTTGCAGCCAATCGATGGCGTCAGCATTCTGAACTCCTTCCGCAACCCCGACCATGGGGGGAGCCGGACACTCTTCTGGGAAATGGCATGCGCTGGAGCCGCGGTTCGGGATGGCAACTGGAAACTGGTTCGGGTTCAGCCCGACGTGTATGGGGAGTTTCCCGTTGGCCCGCAAAGCGGCGACTGGGAACTCTACGACCTTTCGGTCGATCCCACTGAAAACCACGACCTCGCAGCGAAATATCCCGAACGGGTCAAGGAGATGGCCGAGCGTCACGCCGCTTGGGAGAAGCAGTGCAATGTGCTCCCTTGGCAGACGATCAGCTCGGAACTGGCGAAATTTCGGGCTGAGGAAAAGGCCAAGGAGTCTAGCAGAAATTAGTTGGACAGAAATGACGCAGG
>JADFCW010000043.1 GCA_017161705.1 Candidatus Sumerlaeota bacterium
CGATACGTGCGCGGCGGCGCCCGCGTTGCGACGTCGAATACGGCCACCGCGCGGCCTCGGTCGGCCACCTCGGCGACATTGCGTTTTGGGTCGGGCGGTCGCTGAGGTGGGACCCTGCGAAGGAAGTCTTTGTGGGAAACGAGGCGGCCAACCGGTTCCTTATGCGCACCCCGCGCGAACCCTGGCGTTTCTAAAAAGCCGGCGGAGCCGAATGCAAAGCGGTTTCGCGCCTGTTGCGGGCAGCCAAAAATTTCTTTTTTTATCTCGCGCCGCGCGAGAACAGCAGCGATTCGATGACCTCGCGCGCGCAGGCAAAGAAGCCTTCGACATCGTCGCCGGCGAGGGGACGGCGGTCATATTTGGCCGCCTCGAAAATCGCCGTGAGCCGGTCCACGGGCACAGCCGCCGGCG
>JADFCW010000044.1 GCA_017161705.1 Candidatus Sumerlaeota bacterium
GGCGGATGGCTGCGGGTAACTATACTGGCGAACTCCCTGGGAGTCATGACGGGCAGGCGCGCCAGGCCAAAGCGTTCCATTTCATCGCACCAGGCCCAGTAGCCGCGCAGGATTTGCTCGCGGGGCGAGAAGCCGCGCGGGATTTCCGGCGGCCGCGGCGTCGGCCGAATGATCCGGCGCACCATCCGCAGGACGCTCTCGCCGGCCGGCGTTTCCTCGTCTGTCTCGGGCCGGCGGTACTTGCGTTTCAAGTATTGCAGAACAGCCAGCGCTGCGACAATTAGGATCAGCAGGAGAAAGGTCTGCCAGACCAGGTCGAATAGGGCGTCGTAGGTCAACGTGCGCACGCCGCCGGGATGTTCGACCACGCGCGCCGGTCCGCGCACGCGCTCCACGACGGTCAGGCGCGGCGTCGCCAAATAAAGCGCCGTACCGCCGGCCAGTCCGACCGAGCCATACTCGAGGCCCAGCCGCAGGGGCCGAAGAAACGGTCGTTTTTCGACCTGGGGGAAGCGGTCCAGATCGAAGAACCAGCGGTCGGCGGCAAAGCAGCCGGCAAAAAAAACGACCAGCGGCGCTGCCAACTCGAAGCCGCCCTTCTCGGTTTGCCACAGAACAAACGCGCTGAGCGCTACCAGCAAGAAATTGACCGCATATAGACGGACAAAGCTTTCCCGCCGAATCAGTGACACTGCCAGAGGGATTTGCAGCACGATTAGACAGTCAATCAGGGTCGCTCGGCGCCAGATCAATTTGGGGCTGATAAATAGAAGGCCGGCGAGTAGAAAGAGTCCCAGCTTTTCCCGCACTCCCAAGCTCTCGCTCAATTCGATCAAGAGCGGGCGAAAACAAGCCACGGCGGCGAACAAGGCGCCGAATCCCAGGAATACGATCGGCCATGTAATCTGCTCAGGCCACAGCCGCGTGGTGCCAATTCCTGCCAGCGCGGCGAAGACCGTGAACCCGTAGGCCCACAGGTAGGCCAGATAGACCGTGGGATTCCAGAAATGGGCGAGAGTGGGGCGTTCGGAGTTCATTCAACCATTTCCATGCGGACGCGCAGGTCCTCGCCGCTGGCGGCGGTGATGACGCGACAGCCGAGCCGCTTGAGTTCGGCCGCAATCTCGCGCAATTGCGGCGCTTCGAGGTGCATCATTTCTTGCTCGAAGAACAGCTTCAAAAACGACCGGTCGTCAATGAGCACGGCGAGGAGTTTCATGCGGTCGCCGATGAGACTTTCGATCAGAGGCCGGCAGCGTTCGAGATTAAAGTTGGTGGCCGCGACTACCCACGCCACGGTGCCGCCCGGCGGCAGAAGGGCGATGCGCCGGCCGACCTCGTCGCTGAAGGTATGATCGCCGCTGGCCCGATACAACGTCATGCGGTCCAGGACCGTCAGCAAATGCGGCATACCGCCGCCGAGCGGAACGTGGTCGGGAGGTTGCATGAGGGCGAACACCTGCACGCGGTGCGACTTGGCGATGGCTGCGCGAGCGATGGCTGCGCCGGCCTTGATCATGGACTCGACTGAGGTAACGTCGCCGAGGCCGCGCAGCGAAAGGCGGTGCAAATCCAGGAAAATCGAGACATCGGTCACAACGTTGTCATCGAACTGTTTGACCATGATCCGGCCGTGGCGGGCGGTGGAGGGCCAATGGACCAGGTTCAGAGGATCGCCCGTGCGGTATTCGCGGATGGCGTGAAACTGCTCGCTGCGGCCCGCACGCGCCACCACTTCCTGGCCGACATGACGGAGGGTTCCTTCTTCCAGCAAATCGAGCCGTTCGACTTCCGGCACTTTGGGATAGACGTAGAGCGTGGTGAAAGTGGAGAACTCATGATAATGGTGGAAAATCCCCAGGGGGTCGCTGCAATGCAGACGGATCGGGCCGAGGGTATAGAGGCCGCGACGGTGGGAACAGTGGGTCTCATATTCGAGTTCCAGCTGGTGCGAGGGGCGCAGTGTTTCGCCGACAATTCGGTTGACGTAGTAGGCGCCGCCCGGCGGAAAGGTGTCGCGGATTTCGACAAGGTCGAGAGCCACGCGGCCGTCGTAGGTGCAGGTCAGGCGAACGGCGACCCGATCGTCTTCGAAGCATCGCGGATGATGCTCGCGCTTGAAGTGAAAGCGGTCGCGGCGGCGCCCCGAGCGAAACCACGCCCACACAGCAAGAACGGTCAGGCATTCGCCCAGGAAAATCAGCGGACGGATGTCGAAGGCCAGTCCCGCTCCCAGTGAAAACGAAATGGCAAACAGCATTAGGTTGCGCTTAGTGGAAAGGCGGAACGTTTCGATCTCAGCGGGCATAGGGCTTGACCGGCACGGGCACCTGTTCGACCACTTGCGCCACAATCTGGTCGGCGGTTGCACCGGCCAGGCGGGCTTGCGGCGTCAGGAGGATACGATGGCGAAGGATGGGCGCCGCTAGAAGCTTGACCGTGTCGGGGTCCACAAAGTCGCGCCCTTCGATGGCCGTCCATGCTTGCGCCACGCGGAAAAAGGCGAGGCTGGCGCGCGGACTCGCCCCCAGTAGGAGCGACGGGTGCCGGCGCGTGGCCGCCACCAGCCGTGCGATATACTCGATGATCGAGGCGTCCACATAAACTTTCTTGATCGCTTCCTGCGCCTTGAGAATGTCGGCAACCGACACGACAGGTTTGATCTGCTCGATCGGATGCGTTTGCTCCTGCGCCGTTACTACCGTGATTTCTTCATCGAGCATCGGATAGCCCAACTCGATCTTCATGAGAAAGCGGTCGAGCTGAGCTTCGGGCAGGTGATACACGCCGTGCTGTTCGATCGGGTTCTGCGTGGCGATGACAAAGAACAGCGGGTCCATCAGATAGGTGGTGCCGTCCACGGAGACCTGGCGTTCGCCCATGCATTCCAGCAGGGCCGACTGTGTGCGGGGCGTGGCGCGGTTCAATTCGTCCGCCAGAAGAATCTGGGTGAAGACCGGTCCGGGCCGGAAGACAAACGACTGCTCCTTCTGGTTGAACACCGACACGCCGGTGATGTCCGACGGCAGGAGGTCGGGTGTAAACTGAACGCGGTGGAATCGGGCGTCAATGGAACGCGCCAGCGCGCGGGCGAGCATGGTTTTACCGACGCCGGGGACATCCTCGATCAGCAGGTGGCCGCGCGCGAGGAGCGCCGCCACCGTCAGCCGGATTTCGCGCTCCTTGCCGACAATGCACCGGCCGATGTTGGCAATCAGCTGTTGGAGAATTTCCATGGGGAGCCCGTCTGAAAAACCGTATGCTTCGCGGTGCCTGCTGGTAAAATGGGACGAATCGGTCGGATCCGATGGATTGGGCCGATTTATGGCGGAAACGCCAACCCCTGCGGGTTCAACCGGCGGGCTCTTCCTGCTTGTCCTCGCTATATTGGACCAGCACGACGGTAATGTTGTCGTGGCCGCCGGCGGCATTGGCCTGTGCAACCAGATCCCGACACGCCTGATCGAGGTTCGGCCCTTGAAGCAAGATGGTTTCGAGGATGACCTGGTCGGAGACCAACCCGGAAAGGCCGTCGGTGCAAAGCAAGAGAATGTCGCCGTCCTCGATGGGATGCGTTTTCAGGTCCACTTCGATGGCCGCTTTGTTGCCTAAAGCACGCGTGATCACATTCCGCCAGCGGTGGGTGCGGGCTTCCTCTTCGGTGATCATGTGGCGCTGCAATTGCTCGTTGACCCACGAGTGGTCAGCGGTCAGTTGTTCGATCCGGCCCTTGCGCAGGCGATAGACGCGCGAGTCGCCGACGTGGAACACATGCGCCTCGCGGTTGCGAATCATCACGCCCGCAATGGTCGTACCCATGCCTCCGAGCTCGGGCTGCTGAGCGGCCATGCGGCCAATCACTTGATTGGCGAGCCGGACGGCGGTCAGAAGGATATTGGCCTCGTCCGACAGAGTTCGGTCCACGCCGAACGGAAACGTCATATCGCGGTCGGCTTCGGCTTGCTGGACGAATTCGTGGATGGTGCGTACGGCGGCCTGACTGGCAATCTCGCCGGCCGCGTGCCCCCCCATGCCGTCGGCTACCAGGTAGAGGGCCAGGCTATCGCTGGCAAAACAACTGTCCTCATTATGCGAACGGCGTAGTCCGACATCGCTTGTCACCCACGATTTAACCGCCATGGTGGTTCCCTTATCTGCCGGCTCGAACCGTCAAAATGTCGGAATCCCAATTGCGCTGGACAAGTGTAGTAACCCAATGCCTAAAGGCTACCATAGCGAACCCGGGGCGACGATTCAAGAGAAAATATTTTCACATCCCCGCATGTGCAGCCTGCCAGAGCGACAGCACCTGTCGGGTTACCTGCGCGGGCGTCAGATCGGAGGTGTCCACCCGGTGATCGGCGCGGGCGTAAAAGGCCGCCCGGCGATCGAGCAGCTCGCAAATCCGCGCCATCGGATTGGGGGTTTGCAGAAGCGGCCGATGAGTCTCGCGGCGGGTTCGCTCAAAAATCACCTCGGGCCGGGCCGTCAGACAGACCACCAGTCCCGCCTGCCGCATGGCTAGCCAATTCTCGTCCCGCATCACACAGCCGCCGCCGGTCGCCACGACGTGCCGCTGGCGGCCTGCAAGCGAGCGAATGACCTCCGTTTCCAGATCGCGGAAGTACGGCTCGCCGTATTCGGCAAAAATGCGCGCGATCGTCTTGCCGGCCCGCTGCTCGATCAGGTCGTCCGTGTCGAGATACGAAAAATTCAGCTCAGCGGCCAGGGCTTTTCCTACGACGGTCTTTCCTGTGCCCATAAATCCAACAAGAATCAAATTGGAAGGCTTCACCATAGCCCTATTCTCAGCTCACCTTCTCGGGATTTTTCCCCGTCAAACCGCAAAAAGTCAACGTCAAGTTTTGCCGCAGGGCTTTCGGGCTTTTGGAAGATGCACCTGGCTTTTGACGCAGCCTGCGCCGTATTCCGCAGCGATGACGTCGCGATGGGCGGTCCAGGCAGCAGGCAGTGACCGTCCGAAACTACGCCAGCGCCGCCCGCTTGTCGGGCCGGGCGATGTATGGCGCATGTAGCCCGTTGCGGCGCAACACGGGGAACGGTATCCATAGGCTTCTCGTACCCCACGCGCCGAAAGCCGCCTGTGCTGGTTCATTCAGGCCTGTCCGGCGCCATGCAGGTTCTCGAGGGAAGGGATTTGGCGAAAAAATCAGTATGGGACGATATGCGGCTGAGGCTCGTAACGAATGTCCACAGGAGCGCCGTTGTGGAGAATTGAATAGCGGGCGGCTTCGGTCACCAGTTCATTGATGTAACTGTTAGCCGGGGTCGCAAGGATTCCGTTGTCATCCACGGCGCGGATCATTTCGCGGCGCCGCGCCAGCGCTTCCGTCTCCGACAGTCCGGCGGTTTCCATCTCGATGCGGCGGGCGGTTTGCACGATCGCCTCGACCGAGTCATAGCCATAGCCGACGGGCTTCAATCCCTCGCCTTCCCAGGGAACCAGTTTCATATAGTCGGGGCTAACGGAATTAAAGAGTGTGCCGCCCGGGCCGGGGTCGCGCACATAGGAGTGCATGACACCGCGCCAGCTGTCATTGTGGACGAGAATCCCGCCCTTGTCGCCGTTCTCGCAAAACATCGTCAGACCCTGATCGTTGCTGCCGGCCGCGTCGTCGGGATAACCGAGGCCGTTGATGAGGTTCAGAATGCCGCCGTTCTCGAACATGACCCGGCCGCTCGACCACATATAGCCGATATTACCGTTGGGAAATTTCCCCTCGATTCCGACAACGGAAACGTTGGTCGGGCGAAGTCCCGTGATGAAGTAGAGTTGATCCACATAATGGCAGCCGACGTACGTAAAGGGATCGGCGCTTTCTTTGGTAAACCAGTTTTGAAAGTTGGAGTGGCGGTAATACCACGGCTCGACCAGCCGCGCCTCGCCGATCTTAAATTCGCCGAACCGTCCGGCCCGATAGTCCTGACGCGCCACCAGTGCGCGGCGGTCGAAACGTTTATGATACTCGACGCCGATGAACAGTCCGCGTTCGAGGGCAATTGTTTCGATCTCGGCGGCTTCGGCGTAGCGCTGGACGAGCGGCTTGACGCAGAGAATATGCTGGTTCGCATCGAGCGCGGCGCGAATGACCTCGTTGTGGAGAGCGTCGGGGACGGCGACCACGACGAGTTGGCGCGGGGGCATCGCGCGAATGACCTCTTTGTAAAGATCGGGATAGACTTGATCCGCCCGATCGGTCGGATGGGTCGGATCGTTTGTCCGAAACTCAGGCCGTGCGATAAACGACGACGCGGGGAATGCGCGGCGGAGGGTGGGCGATTCGGCCAGCGCACGAAGCGGCGCGGCGTTGAGCGCGCAGATCGTGATCGGCCCGACTGCGCCCAGCCGCTGGAGATGATACAGCGACGGCAGCAGCTGGTCATGCGTGATCATCCCGCCGCCGACGACAGTGACTCGTAGTGGACTTTGGCTCTCTTTCATCATTATGCGTGTTTCCCTTTATTCCAATGGCGTCTCCGGGGTAAATCACGGATAAATCGTCTTCATGGTTTCATGATAATGTCCAACGTTTCCCGAATTCCCGCCGGGCCATACAGCGCATCCTCGATCGCCTCCTTGGTGATGCACAGCGGCGGGCAGAACTTGATCGCGCCGTAGGCTTTTCCGACCGGGGCGAAAAACAGGTTGCCGGCCAACATACAGGCCTCGCAAAACCGGAAGGCGGTCTCCGCATCGGGCGTCAGATCCTTGCGGTTGTTGAAAAACAGCATTGCGGCCACCAGCCCCACGCCGCCCACTTCGATTCGGTCGCGATACGGGGTGGCGATTTTCTGCAACTCGGCCTGAAGATACGGTCCCAACTCCGCCGTCCGCTCAATCAGCCGGTCCTCGAAAATGGCCTCGATACTGGCCAGTGCGGCGACCGCCGGCAGCGGGCTGCCTGTGTGTGTGCTGGTCATTTCGCCCGGACCGAATTGGTCCATGTATTCGGCGCGGCCGATGACCGCCGAAAGCGGCAGCGAACTGGTGATCCCTTTGCCGCAGGCTACCAGATCGGGAACGACCCCGTAGTGCTCAAAGGCAAACAGTTTGCCCGTGCGCCCGAAACCCGCCTGCACCTCGTCGAAAATCAGCGCCGCCTCGTGCCGGGTGCACCACTGCCGCAGCGCCTGCGCATATTCGACGGGCATGAGCTTGGCTTCTCGGCCTTGAAACGTCTCGGCCAACACTCCGGCCACCTCATCGGCGGGAATGCTGAGTTCGCGCAGCCGCGCCAGAAAAAAGTCAAACGTCCGATCGTGCGTGTCAATGCTGCTGGGGAAGGGCATTTTGACAAAATACGGATTCGGGTCCACCCAATCCATGGGCGCTCCGGCCAGCTGCGAGCCATAGGTGCGCCCATGGAATGCGCCCTCGTAGCTGATGATGTACCGCTTGCGCGGATTGAGGCGGATGCCGTGCGTGCGCGCCAGCTTGATCGCGACCTCGACGGCCTCCGAACCGGTCGTGAGCAGAAACACACGGTCCAATTCTTTCGGGGCGATGTGCACGAGTTTTTCAACCAGCCGCGCCCTTGCCTCGCTGGGAAAGCAATAGGTCATCAGCGGCGCGTCCGAGCCGATGTACTCCTGCAGCGCCTTGACAATCCGCGGGTGATTGTGGCCCGCATTGCCGACCAGCACCCCTGAACTCCAGTCCACCCACCGGTTGCCGTAGCCGTCCTCGATCTGAAATGCGTAGGTTTTGCGCCAGACGATGGGCGGCTGGCCGGTCATCGAGCGCGACTCATGGTTGCGCAGCTGCTGGAGCGTGGCCAGCGAGTCGGGATGCGGAATGTCGGTCTGAATGCAGCGATACGGGGTTTTAATTTTGCGTGTGGATCGCGGCGTGATGCTGAAGTCTTTGGCCGGAGGCATGGGGATCGTTTGTTTTCCTTTCGATAGACATGGTTGGGTTTGCACGGTCGGGATCGAAAACCGACAGGCAAAGATTGCGGGATTGCCGCGGGCAAGAAGTCAAGGCGAAAGCAATGCCGGTCGCGTCTTGACAGCGGGCGGTTTGTCCGTCCAGAATCCTTTTCAGATGGAGCATGGGGCATTCCGAACAGGCGGAAGAAGAGTTACCCGTGGCGGATATTTCCACATATTGTCTGATTACTTACGGCTGCCAGATGAACGACGCCGACTCGGAGGCGATAGCGGGCGACCTGGCCGCGCGCGGATGGCAGCGCGTCGAGTCGGAAAGCGATGCCGATCTCGTGCTGGTCAATACATGCGTGGTTCGGCGGTCGGCCGAACAGCGTGCACTAGGTCGAATCTGGCAGCTGGCGGCGTGGAAAAAGAAGCGCCCAGCCATGGTCATCGGTGTCGTCGGATGTATGGCGCAAAAGGAAAAAGAGGGGCTGCTGGAGCGGCTCCCGCACGTGGATTTGGTTGTCGGCCCGCGCGATTTGCCGAGACTTGGCGAGATGGTTCGGGAGATTGCCCAGGCGCGCAGGGCTTTTGCTCATGATTCCCGCGTCAGCGGGTTCTCTTCGCCGCTGGAAAACGGCGTTTCCAACGGCCGACGCGCGGCTGTGGACAGCATAGACCGCCCAGTGCATTTTGCTGTCGAGCCGCAGCGCGACCATCCGCTCAAGGCCCGCGTTACGATCATGCACGGCTGCAACAACGGCTGCAGCTATTGCATCGTGCCGTTGACGCGCGGTCGGGAGTGGAGCCGGCCGGCCGGCGAGATTCTTGCCGAGGTCGAGAAACTGGCTGCCGGCACCTGGCGCGAGGTTCTACTTCTCGGACAGAATGTGAACTCGTACCACGACGGGCAGCACGATTTTGCCGATTTGCTGCGGCGCGTGGCCGCCGTCCCCGGCATTCTGCGCGTGCGCTATGTCACGTCGCACCCGAAGGATCTGTCGGACCGCTTGATCGAGGTCGTTGCCGCGAGTTCCGCCGTATGCGAGAATTTCCACCTGCCGGCTCAGGCCGGCAGCGACCGGGTTCTCGCGCGCATGAATCGCGGCTATGGGCGGGAAGATTATCTGAGGCGGATCGAGCAAATTCGCCGCGCCATTCCCCAGGCAGCCATTACGACCGATCTTATGGTAGGATTTCCCGGTGAAACCGATGCGGATTTTGAGGACACGCTGGACCTGGTTCGGCGGGTCCGTTGGGACTCGGCGTTCACGTTTATGTATTCGCCGCGCGAAGGAACCCCTGCCGCGCAATGGCCTGATGATGTGCCTGCAGCCGTCAAGCGGCAGCGCCTGCAGCGGCTGATCGAGTTGCAGGAGCGGATCAGCGCGGAGATCAACCAGTCGCTAATCGGTACGCGGCAGGAGTTGCTGGTCGAAGGGCCCTCGCGCCGCTCCGACCGCTTGTTGATGGGCCGAACCCGGGGCGACAAAGTGGTGATCTTCGAAGGGCCGCCAGAGTGTGTCGGCCAAATCGTCGAGGTCCGCATCACACGCGCCGCGGCCCATACGCTATTTGGCGAAAGGACACGCACCTATGCCTAAGCATGTCTGGCTGATCGGGGCGATGGTTGCAGCGCTGTGCCTGCGCTTCAACGCGGTGGTTTTCGCATCTACGACACAAACCAAACCAGGCGGCAAACCCCCAAAGGTGGTCAATCTTAAGTTGTTCCCTTCGCCCACGCCCGGGCCGACTCCGAAGCCCGCAGCTGCGCCCACGCCCACGCCTGCCATCAAACCTTCGCCCACGCCCAAACCCAAGCCAAAGGTCGCCCCTGAACCGACCGCCAGCTCCACCGCGAGCATTGCAGCTAAGGCTGGTCCTGCCGCCGAGACCGATCCGCAAAAACTTTTCGATCTGGCCATTGACTACATCAAACGCGACCGTCGCGCGGAAGCCAAAAGCCTCCTCCTGCGCATCGCCCGCGAACATCCCAGGAGCGATCTGGCCCCTCATGCCCTTGTGCAATTGGCGGAGATCGAGGACAACCTCGCCGAGGCCGACAATATCCTTGCCCGCGTCATTGCCGACCATCCCAATACAGAATGGGCCGAGGTGGCCTGGTATAAGCGCGGCGAAGTGAACATGCTGCTGTGGGACTATGCCGCTGCTCTCAAAATGTTCGAGCAGTATCTGACGCGCAATCCGCGCAGCAGCCGCACCGGCCAAATCCGCCGCCAAATCGCCGCCTGCCGCTTGAAATTGGGTGAAACCGAAAAAGCCCTGGCCGAGCTGACCCAGCTTATCCGCGAAGACCCCATTACGGCCGCCGCTCCGGAAACCCTCGAGACTCTGGCCGAATGCCACGTGCAAATGGACCGAACCGACCGTGCTTTGGCCCCACTGGATACGCTCATTCGCAAGCATCCGACTTACGCCAACTTCACCGGCGCGTATTTTCTCTTCGCGCTGTGTTTGGAGGATCAAAATCGGCTCGACGAGGCCATCGCCGCCTACCAGAAATTGACCGAGCAGTTCCCGCGAAGTCCCGAGGCGCGCTTGGCCGCTCTGCGGCTGGAAGACTTGCGCCGGCCGTTGACGCTGCAACCAGCTCAAGCAATCCCAACAGACGTCCCCGGCGGTGTGGACCTCGCTCCGGCCAAGGAAACGCCCGCCGTGCCGGGACCCTTGATCGAGCGCAAATCGCCGCCGACTCCCGCCAAGCGCTGAGACGGAGGATACGCAGTCGAGCATGGGCGGAATTCTTCTGGTATCCACAGGCGCCGACAATCCGGAAGCCATGCCGGAATCGCCCAGCTATCTGGCACCGCTGGTATTGGAAGCGGCGCTGCGGGGCGCCGGCATGCGGGCGGACGTCTTTCTCTATTTTGAGGAGCCGTGGCCAACCGCCCGCCAGCGTCTTCTTGCGCAAGTGCGCGAGAAACAATACGAAATCATCGGCCTGAGTTTCATGTCCTACAATCGTCTCGAGGCCTTCGATCTTCTGCGCGATTTTCAGCAGATCGTCCCCGCTAGCCGCATCATCACCGGCGGCGTGCACGCCTCCTTTCTCTATGAGCAGATGCTGCGCCGCTTTCCAAATATCACGGCCGTTGCCATCGGCGAAGGCGAGCAGGCGCTGGTGGAATTCTGCCGCCATCCCGACCGGCTCGAATCCGTCCCCGGCATTGCGTGGCGGCGCGACGGCGGTATCGTGGTCAATCCGCATACGAAATGCCCTCCCAGTCTGGATACGCTGCCTGCGCCCAACTACGAATTGATGCGCGACTGCCGGCGAACCATCCTGATTCAAACCAGCCGGGGCTGCGTGGGCAAATGCGGGTTTTGCGCATGGCGCTCGATGGAGACAACGCTGCGCTGGAAGTCCCCCGAGCGGATTGTCGAGGAGTGGCGGCAAATCCGCGAGGTGTTCGGCCCCGACCGCCGCATTGCCGTGATAGACCCGCTCTACAACATCTCGCTGAAACACGTCAAGTCCATGTGCCGCGCCTTGATCGAGGCTGGTCTGACCACCAATCCCTGGGATGCGCAGATCCGCGCCAGGCCCATGGATGGCGAAGCCCTCGAACTGATGAAGCAGGCGGGTTGCAAGCGCATTCTCATCGGCGTCGAGGCGGGAAACGAGCAGATTCGGCGGGCCATCGGCAAGGGGATCAGCAACGAGGACCTTCAGCGGGTTTTCGCGCTGGCCCGCGAGGTCAAAATGCCTACCGTGGCTTTCTTCATGGTGGGTCTGCCGGGGGAAACCGATGCCACCGTCGGCGAGACCATCGAGTTCGTGCGATCCATCCGCCCTTACTACAATCCGATGTGCGGCATGGCAGAGGTGTATCCGGGAACACGGCTCTATGAGATCATGAAACAGCGCGGCTTGATGAGCGATGACTACTGGCTGTATCGTCATCCCAAGAACTGCGGCGATTTTGAGGTCCACGCCAACATGCCACTGTTTACCGCCGAGCACAGCGCGATCGAACTGATCCGCTGGTCCATTGCCGCCCAGCAAGCGCTGGCCGTTCCCCAGAGCCTGGGCATGAACGATCTGGTGATGGACGAGGAGGAGTACGATCGGCATGATCCGTGCCGCGCGGCGCAGAGCGTTGGCAAACTCGAGGCCCTCACTCAGGCGCGTCCATCCGGAACGTGGAAAGGACGCGCCCGCCGCGTTGTTCGCCGCATTCGTGCCCATCTCGAGCTGGCCCCGAGCCGACTGCCCTCCGACTCCCCGCTGTTGATTTCCATTCAGCTGCGCGCCCATCGCCCCGCCGATGTCTATCTGTTCATCCGAAGCCGCGACGGCGGTTTCCTTCGCTCCGTTCTCTGGAACGGATTCGGCCATTTGCTTTCGGAGCGTGTGACGCCGCTGGCGGCGGGATTGGAAGGCGGGATCGAGCATACGCGAACGGTCGTGCTGCAGCCGGCGCCGCCGCTGGCTCCCGGAAGCTATACCGCTATTCTGGTGGTCTGCGGCAAGAGCCAGTCTGTAAGCGTGCGAAGCCACTGGTTTGACTGGCGCCGGAAACACTTTCGAGTGAAATGAGGCCGCGCCCCACGTCGGGCCGGAGAGAACGTGATGAGCGCAGGTTCCGCCGATAGTCTGACCCCGATGGTCCGCCAATACTCGCGGATCAAGGCGCAATATCCCGACACCATTCTGATGTTTCGCCTCGGGGATTTCTACGAGATGTTCAACGAGGATGCCCACACAGCCTCGCGCGTTCTCGACATCACGCTCACCAAAAAGCACATCGGCGACGGCCGCACGATGCCACTGGCCGGCATTCCCTACCACGCCCTCGACCGCTATCTGGCCGTTTTCATGAGGGCCGGCTACCGCGTGGCCATCTGCGAGCAACTCGAAGACCCCCGGAAAGCCAAAGGGGTGGTGCGCCGCGACGTCGTGCGCGTCGTGACACCCGGCACGCTCACGGAATCCTCGATTCTCGACGAGAAAACGAACAACTATCTGGCGGCGCTCAGCGGCGGCGGGAAAACTCTCTGGGGCCTCGCCTATGTGGACCTTTCGACCGGCCGGTTGGTCGTCGGCGAATTCGAGGCCCGACGCGGCACGGAAGAACTGGGCATCGAACTGATGACGCTCCAGCCAGCCGAAGTCCTCGTGCCGGAGCGGCTGCGCGAGACCGTGCGGGGTTTGCTCGATCCGCAACACCCGGCGGCCTTGACCGTTCGGCCCGACGAGGCGTTCCATCCGGCGGAAGGCCGCAAGCGCCTTCTCGCCCAATTGGGCGTGGCCGGCCTCGAAGGGTTTGGCGCCGAGGGTATGGTCGAGGGGTTGGGTGCTGCCGGCGCTATTCTTCTCTATTTGGAAGAAACGCAAAAAACCGTTCTCAGCCATCTCCGCTCGCTCGAGGTCCACTCGCCGGCCGACGTCATGCTGCTCGATTATACGACGCAGCGTGGGCTGGAATTGCTCGAGACCTTTCACGGCGGCAATAAAACCGGCACGCTGCTTTCGATCCTCGACCGAACTCTCACCGGCATGGGGGCGCGGCTCTTGCGGCGTTGGATGGTGCGGCCCCTGCGCAGACGCGAGGCCATCGAGCGCCGACTCGAAGCGGTCGAAAATCTGGTGCAGGATTTTACCGCCCGCGACGCGGTCGGCAAGGCGCTGCGCGGACTGCACGATCTGGAACGCATCATGGGTCGCGTCGGCTGCCGCTCGGCCAACGCCCGCGATCTGGTCTGCCTGCGGATGTCCCTCGAACGACTGCCCCTGATCCAACAAGGACTGGCGGCGGTTCAAGCTCCGCTGCTTCGCGAGATCGCAGCACATATTGATCCCCTGCCCCAACTTCGCGATCTGCTCCAGAGAGCGCTGCTTGACGACCCGCCCTACACGCTGCGCGAGGGCGGTCTGATCCGCGACGGCTACCACGCCGAGGTGGACCAGTTGCGGGCCATCGCCCGCGACAGCAAGTCGTGGATTCAGGCCATGCAGCAGGAGGAAATCCGTCGCACCGGCATCCCCAAACTCAAAATCGGTTTCAACCAGGTGTTCGGCTACTACATCGAGGTTACCAAGCCGAACCTGCATCTGGTGCCGGGCGACTACATCCGCAAACAAACGCTCAGCAATTGCGAACGGTTCGTGACACCTGCGCTCAAGGAGAAAGAAGAGATCATTCTTCACGCCGAGGAGCGGCTTCAGGAGCTGGAGTTTCAAATATTCGAGGCGCTGCGCGAGCAAGTCGCAGGCTTCGCCGTGCCCATTCAGGAATTGGCCCGGCGA
>JADFCW010000045.1 GCA_017161705.1 Candidatus Sumerlaeota bacterium
GCTGAGTTGGACTGCTTGCGGTCGCTGGCCGAGGCGGCCATTGCCGGCGGTTATGTGCGGCCCGCTATTGGCGAGGACGACCGGATCGAGATCATCGAAGGCCGGCATCCCGTGCTGGAAGCCCTTCAAAGCGATCCGCCGTTTGTGCCCAACGACACGCATCTGGACAACGAGACCTGCCAGATCGCGCTGATTACGGGCCCCAACATGGCCGGCAAGTCCACCTACATCCGCCAGGTGGCGCTGATCACGCTGATGGCGCACATGGGGTCGTTTGTGCCGGCGCGGCGCGCTTCGATCTCCGTTGTGGACCGAATCTTTACGCGCGTGGGAGCGATGGATCATCTGGCGAAGGGTCAAAGCACCTTCCTGGTCGAGATGAGCGAGACGGCGAATATTCTGAACAATGCCACTGACCGGAGTCTGGTGATTCTGGACGAGATCGGCCGCGGTACCAGCACCTACGACGGCCTGAGCATCGCATGGGCGGTGCTCGAAGCGCTGCACAACCGCAGGGGGCGGCGGCCCAAGACCCTGTTTGCCACGCACTATCACGAGTTGGTGGATTTGGAAAATCACTTGCCGCGATTGAAGAACTTCAACGTGGCAGTGCTGGAGGAAAAAGAACGGATTGTCTTTCTCTACAAGATCGTCCCCGGCGGCACCGACCGTTCCTATGGCATCTACGCGGCGCAGCTGGCGGGTGTGCCGGCCGAGTGCCTTGCACGCGCACGGGAAATCTTGTTCGATCTCGAATGCGGCAACACCATAACCATCAAAAGCACGCAGCACAAACCGTCGCGAACGGTGACGGACGGCTTGATGCAACTGACGTTCTTCGACGGCCTGACCCATCCGGTGCTGGGAAAACTGCGCAAGCTGGACGTCAACGCGCTGACGCCCATGGAGGCGCTGAAAATCCTGGATGAACTGGCACGGGAAAGCCGGTGAAACGCAACTCTGCGGGTTCAACATAAGTCCGACAGTTACAGCAGGAAGTTACTGAGGCGGCCTGCGGCCGCAACCAAACATGGGATGCTCAATAAAGATGCATGCACTCAGGAGAGATCGTTAGACGAAAGAATCTAACGCGGCCCTTGGCCAAAACCAAAAAGTTCTTCGCTAGATGGATAGAACTCGAGAGGAAAGAGTTTCAGGCGGCCGCAAAAGAGAGAGAGCAATAATTCGTCTTGCGATGAACCAGGACTGCAAAGCGGCAGCCATGCTGCCGCACTCCAAAATTGTTGCCGTGATGCTCCAAACTGGAATGCTTTCGCTTTGGACTGCGGCAGCCATGCTGCTGCTTTTCCCCGACACGCTTCGACGCACCGAGCGCGGCCTGCAGCCCTAACCGAACATGGAATGCTTTGTAAAGGTGCATGCACTTTGGCTTGATCTTTAAACGAAAAAACCCAACCTGCCTCCCGTTCAAACCCAAAAGATCTTCGCAAAATGGCTAGATGACTAGATGAAAGAGTTTAATGCCTACTTTTTCTGACCGGCTATCTCCTTGTCGCGCGGCTGGGCGCCGTAGTCCAGCAGCGCCATCGGATCGGCTGTGTGCGGGACGTTTTCCGGTTGGCGATCGGTCTTGCGCACGTGGTTGGCCAGAATTTGCAGGTAGCGCTGAATGCGTTCCTGGTGGTCGGGCCGATGGGCCAGGTTGACCACCTCACCCGGGTCGTTCAGCTCGTCAAACAGCCGAATGGTGTTGCCGCGCAGCGGGCGCTGGGGCGAGTAGCCGTCGTCGCGCTCGCGCTTGCCGCGAATGAAAACGCACTTGTAGCGCTCGTCACGTACCATCAGTTCCTCGTTATGGCCATACTCGACGATCACATGGTCGCGATGCCGGTTGCTTTTCCCCGTCAGAAGAGAGCGGAAGCTGCGGCCCTGAACGGATTGCGGAACGCGCACGGTACAGCATTCGAGAAGGGTTGGAACAATATCCACAAACTCGGTCAGAGCGGCGGTGGAAGCGCCGGCGGCAATTTGGCCCGGCCACCGGACAAGAAGAGGCTGCCGCACCGATTCCTCGAACATGCAGTGTTTCTCGAACCGCCCATGCTGGCCGAGCTGATAGCCGTTGTCGCCGATGTAGATGACAAGGGTGTTGTCGGCCAGACCGGCGCGGTCGAGGGCATCGAGCACAACGCCAACGCAGCTGTCCATGAACTCCGTCGAAGTATAGTAAGCGGCCTGAATGCCCCGCTTTTCGGCATCGGTCAGGTCGCGAAAGATGGCCGGGATCTGGTCGTCGTCGTCCGGGCCGGGCGTATAAACGGGGAATTCGTCCGGTTTGTGCCGCCCGCGATATTCGACGGGGTAATGATAAGGCGAATGCGGTTCGTAGAAGCTCACCATCAGGAAAAACGGCTTATCGTGAGGCGCGGCCAGGAACTTTGCCGCCTCCTGCGCAATGAACATCGAAGGTGCGTCCTCTGCAAAATAAGCCGAGGGCAGATTGCGGCTGTTGAGCCACACGCGCGCGGGGTCTTGGAAGGGCCGCCACGGCCCAAGGACCTCGATGTCGGCCGGCACAGGCTTCGGGCCGCCCTTTGCCTTCAACCAGCGTTGGTAGTCGGGCATGTCCACGCGCAGATCGAACCCGTGTTTCAGGTTGTTGTTGAAGTGCATTTTTCCGAAGGCAGCCGTTGCATAGCCGGCGTCGCGAAGCAGCTCGGCCAGGGTGACTTCGTCGTCGGGCAAAGCGCCCTGCAGCGTCGAGACGCCCACCGTGCGCGGGTAGCGCCCGGTCAGAAACGACTGGCGCGAGGCGGAGCAAAGGGGCGAATTACAGTAGGCGCGGTCAAAGCGGATTCCTTCGGCGGCCAGACGGTCCAGATTCGGCGTGCGTATGACACGGTTTCCGTAGCAGCCGGTGACGTAGGCTGCGTGATCGTCGGAAACCAACCAAAGGATATTGGGACGCCGGGCGGATTGGGACGGGCGCGGCGCGGCGGCAGAAGCGAACGCCGCACCTACGGCCAGCGAACCAGCTCGCAGCCATTCGCGGCGGCTGATTGTGAGACGCCTGGCCCGAGACTTCTTCGATGATGGTGCGCGATTTATCATGAGAGATCATCTCCTTTCCCTTTGAAGTCGAAATCTGGCGATCAAAGTCTTCCGGTGAGGGAAACCTTACTCCGAGCGCGAGGACTGCCAAACCGTCTAGAGCGCAATTACCTTCGCATCCCGCAGGCAAAATACGCGCCGCACAATTGCCCGCCGTTTGCGTCAAGCGGCCGCGATTGCATTTCTGTTTTTGGGCCGCCTTTCAGCGCCGCGCTGAAGCGCATTTCCTTGTCGCCGGGGGCGACGGGCTTGGTTTCATCCCGCAACCCCCGATCTTCAGGCGGGCCTTGACCACGGACAACGCCTTGCCTTCGGGTAGTTCTCCCGCGAGCGCCTCGAGCGGGGAGGAACGCCTGCGGCGATAGGCACGTCGGCTCCAAGCGGGTGCACCTGGAACCTTGCCGCCGATAAATTGCGCATTCTCCCTATTGCTGTTCAGAACCACCCGCCTGCTGTGGGTTTCCCAATCTGTTGAACGGCGCGATGGATCTGTTTCCGAATGCGCCGTCCCAATCGAACAAGGACTGCGCCGGTCTTTTGCTGAGCCTTCGACAGCCGCCCCGTCAATCGGATCTTTCGCCCGTTGCGCTCGATCGCCACCACCTTCCCCAGCATATCACCGGCGGGAACGTAGCCATCCGGCTGTTCTCTTCCATCGCCCCTAAGGAGAAAGCGGACTTTGCCCGACCGGGGTGTATCCACCGAAATCGCCCGATGAGCCACCAGCCGGCCAGCCGTTGTGCACAGCAGAATGTCGCCCTGTTCCACCTGCGACGCATCCGCCGGCTCGACCGTCAAAATGTCCCCTTCGCGAATGGTCGGATACATGCTCCAGCCGCGGGCCTGAAATCGAACGCCGTAGCCCGACCGAAGCAAGTCCAGGCTCACGGCGACGAAGTCGGACCGTGTCAGATCTCTCGGCGATCGAATCATATTCATTCCGCACTCTCCCGCGCCGCATCACAATAGGGGCATTCGCCGTGCGGCAGGATCTCGAAGCCGAAGGCCCGCGCGCGCAAGTGCGCCAGACGGCAAAGAAAATCCACCGGTGCCTCCGGATCGCAGTTTTCCAAGTGCCCGTAAGCCGGGCACATTCCACAGAGGGCGTAGATCGAGCAGTCGGTGCAGCGGGTGATGCGCGTTGCCCGGCGCCCGCGGATTTTCGGCAGGTGCAGTTGCCAGCCTTCCGCGAACGTGCCGGCTCTCAAATCATAGCCTTCCCGCGGAAACATCAGGCAGAGATTGAGCGCGCCGTATGGATTGACGGCGAACGAACCCGCTCCGGCGCCGCAGCGGAACAACGCGCCGCGGTCCGTCGGCTGTTGGAGCGTTGCGCGCTGCCGCTCCCGAAGCCGCTCATACTCGGCCGCGCGTTTGACGTCGCCCACATCCAGCGCCACAATTTCTTCGGGCGACAAGCGGACGGCCAGCGGCGTCCGGCCGCAGTCGAGGCGGCAGTTGATCGCCCCGTCAAATCGAAACCGCAGATGCAGGTCCTCTTCCACATGCCGCTTCATCGCCGGCAGCTCGTGGCGGTTGGCGGCCATGGCGATGGTTTTCAGCGTCAGCGGCAGACGGCGTTCGAGCAGCAAGCGGATCCCGCGCCAGCAACGGTCGTGCGATCCGGCGACCCGCGTGACGCGCTCGTGGGTCTCGCGCGTATGGCCGTAAATGGTGACCTCGATCTGGAATGGGCGATGCGCGGCAAGGAAATCGGCAATTTCGGGCGTAAGGAGCATGCCGTTGGTGAAAAGCGTAACCAGAAGGCCCAGCCGCCGGGCGTGGGCATAGATGTCGAGAAAATCAGGTCGTGCCAATGGTTCGCCGCCGGTCAGGAGAACCCACAAACAGCCGGCCGCGGCGATTTCATCGAGAATACGCTTCCATTCATCCGCCGTCAATTCGCGCGCTTGTTCCGCCTTATCGCCCAGCGCCTGATTGTTCCAGCAATGAAGACAGTCGAGAGGGCAGCGATAGGTTAGTTCGAGCGCGCCGTTGCACGGGATACGCTCGCGCAGCGCGCGCTGATGAACGCGGAGGCTGAACCGACCATAGGGGAGCGTATCCATCATGGGACTTGCTCGATCAAGCCAGCCTCGCGCAGCGAGACAAGCAAGGCGGCGACGTCGGCCTGGGCGCGGTCGCGCTCGACGTCAAATTCGGCGCAAACGGCGTCCACAATCTCGTTGTCGCTGCGCTGACCGTCGAGCAGGCCCCAGATGACTCCGCCGACTTCATTGAGCGTGTAAATAGATTCCAGATCGGCAACGTTCCCGCTGACCGGCACAATCAGCGTTTCCCCCGCGATTTCGCGCGTGACCCACTCGCCGCGCTTGGTGTGGCGACTTACCGGTTCCCCCATTGTTTCCCGTCCTCGATTGCGCAGAGCGCAACTTTCGCCTCCGGCAATTCCATATCGCGGCGATGTAAGACAAGACAACGTTTTTTTGCCAACCTATCGTTTTGCAGGTCCTTCGATCACGTTCAGCGCGTGGTCAATTGCCCATTGGCAGTACTCATCCTGCGGCGAGGGAGCGCACTTGGTATCGCGCACCTGCTTCAGCGTTTCGGCCAGCGGTCGGGCTTTCGGGCCGAGAACAATTACGGTCGCTGTGGCATGCAGCCGGACGCGCGAATCGCTGCTGGCCAGCTCTTTCTGCAACACCGGCAGCGCCTCGGCCTCGCCGCCAAGATTGGACAGCGCCTCGGCGGCCGTAATGCGCACGCTGGGCGAACGGTCGCCGAGCGCCTTGCGCAAGGCGGCCCTGGCAGGCTCGGCCTCCTTGCCGAGAGCCGCCAGACCCGTTGCGGCCCAATAGCGCACCGCGCTGTCGGAATCGCCGAGGAGCGAAACGAGCCGGTTCAAATGCTGCGGCCCCATGCCGACCAGCGAGGCGGCCTCCAGGATACGCTGCGCGGGAAACTTCTTGGTCTCGCGCGCCATGTCGTAGGGCGAAAGGTTTTCATCCCGCGTGGTCAGTTCGGGTTCGGGGAGAAGAGCCATGTCGCGGGTTTCAACCATCCATTCATGCAAGGTGCGGCGCAAATTGAGCAGGATCTTTTCGTATTTCGGATTGCCCGCCAGATTGTTCATCTCGTGCGGATCGGCCTCGACGTCGTAGAGTTCCTCCGGCGGTTTGTTGGGTGCAGCCAACCAGGCCGCCGGGCCGTGCAGCGCGCCTTCGGCGGCCAGACGGCGGATTTCGCTGCGAATGAGGCCGGGTTCGGAATACGTGCTGAATTGCATGCGCGGGCGGTGGGGCATGAAGTTGCGGATATAGTGCCAGCGCTTTTCGCGCACGCTGCGGCTGCACTCGAAGACCTCGTCCACACGGTCGCCGATGGAAAATGTGCGGTCGGGCGCCGGTCTGGCAGACGGTCCGAGGAAAACGCGCCCCTGCATATAGGCAGGCGGTTCGATGCCGGCCAGACTGAGCATGGTCGGAGCCAGGTCCACAAAGTTGACAAAGTCATGGATCTGGCCGCCTGCCTTCTCCGGGGCCAGATGGGCGAACTTCTTCGGGAAATGCAAGATCATGGGCACGTGCGTGCCGGAATCATAGAGCCAGCGCTTGTGGCGCGGCAAACCGTCGCCGTGATCGCTGAAGAAAAACACAATGGTGTCTTCCGCAAGGCCGTCCTTTTCCAGTTCCGCCAGAATTTCGCCGACCTGTCTGTCCATCAATGTTACCTGCGTATAGAGCACGGCCATGTTGTGGCGCACCAACGGCGTGTCGGGATAATAGGGCGGCAGGGGGGCTTGGGCGGGATCGTAGCGTTGGTCTGGCGGCAGCTGCGCCTCGACTTTTTTCAGTTCCTCGGGCGAATAGCGCGTTTGGCCCTGATGCGTCGTCATGAGGTTGAACACACTGAAGAACGGCTGGCCAGGTTTGCGGTTCCGCCAGTGCGCTTTGGCGGACGACTCGTCCCAGGCTGTCGGCGGCGTGACGAAGTTGTAATCTTCCTTCACGTTGTTCGAGCAATAGTATCCGGCCTTGCGTAGGTATTCGGTAAAGCAACAGATCTGTTTCGGCCAGGGCATAATGCCGCGCAGGTTTTGCGTCCCCAGCGAACTGGCATAAACGCCCGTAATGATCGTCGAGCGGGCCGGCGAGCAGACACTGGCGGAGGAAAAAGCATGTGTATAACGCACGCCTTTTTCAGCCAGACGATCCAGGTTCGGCGTGTGGGCGTAGGAATCGCCGTAGCAGCCGAGGTGAGGACTCATGTCCTCGCAGGTGATCCAGAGAATATTGGGGCGCGCCGCCGAGGACGGGTCTGCGGCGGCAGACTTCCGCGCTTTCGGCGCGGCAATGACGGAAGGGGTTGCGGTCAGTGCACCCAGCGCCCCGAGGGCCGAGGTTGTGCTTTTTAGAAACGTGCGGCGAGTGCTTTTTTGCATGGCGTTGTGTCTCCTTCGTAAGTGTGAGCGGGGTGGGGGAGAAAGAGGGACAAAATGGTGAACCTGCCCGTTGCTTTTCCGTTTCGTTTGTCCTCTTTCCGTTCTCCCTCTTGCTTTTTTTCTATAGCGTCCAGCCCTTGCGATAGGGCGGATTCAGCAGGGCATTGGCTTCCTTGCTGTTGGTAAATCGCCCTTTTGCGCCGTCCCACTCCAGTTTTTGCCCGAGCAGTTTTGTGGCAATGATGCCCAGGAGGGCGATCTCGGTCAGCGGTCCGCCGTAGTCGAAGTTCGAGCCGGCGGGCTTTCCGCTGCGGACGGCATTGACCCAGTCGAGGTGGTGATCGCCGGCGCGCGGGATTTTCTTTTCCGGTGGTTTGTAGACCTTCATTTTTTCCTCGGGATAGATCCGGCAGCCGCCCGCCCCGTGCGAGCCGTAGGTGATACCGCCGTCCTCGCCGATCACGATCGCGCCCGTGCGGGGAACCTCGCGCTTTTCGTCGAGGCCTTCCGGCCGCGGCGGCTTTTCATCGCCGTCATACCAGTAAAGAGTAATTGGGCCGCGGTCGCTCTTTGCGGGAAATTCAAACGTCACACGGGTACCCCGCGGAAACGTGTCGCCGTGCTCCGTCGGATCGTAGTTCTTCGCCTCGGCCAGAATGGTCTTCGGCGCGCCCAGATCGAACGCCCAGAACACCGGGTCCACGACATGGCACACCCAGTCGCCAATGGCCCCGGTACCGAACGGCATCCAGCCGCGCCATTGCCCCGGCAGATACATCGGATGATACGGGCGGAATTGAGCCGGTCCGAGCCAGAGGTCCCAGTCCAGCGTCGCGGGGATCTCGTGCTTTTCGCTGCGCAGAGGCAACTGCGGAATCTTGCAATGCTGCGCGGCGGAAACCGCATGGATGGTGCGCACTTTGCCGATCGCCCCGTCCCATATCCACTCGCAGAACTGCCGGATGCTCTCGGACGAGTGGCCCTGATTGCCCAGCTGGGTAATCACCTGGTGCTCGCGGGCAGCTTTCATGATCTCGCGCACCTCATGGATCGAGTGCGCCAGGGGTTTTTCGCAATAGACATGCTTGCCGCGCCGGATCGCCGCCAGTACCGCCACGGCATGGGTGTGGTCGGGCGTCGAGACCACCACGCCATCAATCTGCTTGTCCACCTCGTCGAGCATCCTGCGGAAGTCCTGATAGACTTTGGCCTGCGGATACTGCTCAACGGCCTTAGCCGAACGCGCCTTGTCCACGTCGCAGAGAGCCACGACGTTGTGGTCGGCCAGGCCTTTGAGATTGGCGCCGCCGCGCCCGCCCACGCCGACAAAGGCAAGGTCGAGTTTCTCGCTGGGCGGCGTTTTTCCGCTGCCCGCAGCTACATGGCGCGGCACGATCATCAGGCCTGCGGCCGAGGCAGCCGCGCTTTTCAAAATAGTCCGTCGCGACAGTCCATTCCGAACGTTGCGCATAATGACCTCCTCGATCCAGGGTGGGTGAAACCATCTGAAGGGGAACATCAACGGCGTCGAGTCGCTCCTTTCCCGAAAAGGCCGGTCCCGCAGACTCGTTTCGATCCCAAGAAGTGACGTCGGCAAGATCATTTGTCAAATAGAAGATTGTTTTCGCCGCTGGGTCGGGTAGTGCTTGACAAATGCGGGCGGAGCGGACCAACACTTCGAGGAAGCAACCTTTGGTTTGCGCAGAACCAACCTATTCCAAATTCTCCCGGTTGGAGAAGATGCGATGAAAGGATTGAAAGCCCGAATCCGTTGCGGCGAGACGCTCCTGGGGTGCTGGCTGAATCTGGGAAGCCCGCTCACCACTGAAATTGTCGGCCTCGCTGGTTTCGACTGGGTGCTGATCGATCTGGAACACGGGTCGGGAACCGAGTCGGGCGTGCTTGCCCAGCTGCAAGCGCTCGAACACACGCCCGCCGCCGCCATTGTCCGCGTTGAGTCGCTGGAGCGCATACGCGCCCAGCGGGTGCTCGACCTCGGCGCCGAGGGCGTGATGTTTCCCCGGAGCCGCTCCGTCGAGGAGGCACGACAGGCGGCCGAGGCCATGCGCTTTCAGCCTGAAGGCGCGCGCGGTGCGGCCCGGCTGGTCCGCGCGAATTGCTTTGGCATCGAGTTCGACGAATACTATGCAAGCAGCAAGGAACGGCTCATCGGAATCGTTCAGGTGGAAACCCGCGAGATTCTGGCGTGTCTGGATGCGGTGGCGGCAATCGAGGGTGTGGATGTGCTGTTTGTCGGGCCGACCGACCTGTCGCTGGCCCTGGGAACCTATGGCCGGCCGGATCATCCCCGCTACCTCGAGGCGATCGAGGCCACGGCCGCAGCGGCACGCAAAGCCGGAAAAGCCGCCGGGATTCTGCTTCCCGGCCTTGAAGAATTTTCCACCTACTACGACCGCGGTTTTCGGTTTATTGCCTGTGGTTCGGATGTGGGATTTGTCAATATGGGCGCGCGGACGATGGTGGAAGAATTGCGGCAACTGCGCGCAGCGGGAAGCACAAAGAAGAGGGAATAATTGATAATCTGGGTAGGTCGGACGCGTCGAGCGCGTCAGATGGGTCGGACCAGTCAGACAAGTCCGACAGGTCTAAAGAAAGAGGCTCCCTGTGAAAATCACGCGTGTCGAATCTTTCCTTATGTCCTGTCCGCTCGACCCTCCCCTGAAACTCTCCTTCTGGGGCGGCGAGCGGACGATCCTCAAACGCGACGCCCTTCTGATTCGCGTTGTCATGGATAGCGGCCTGATCGGCTATGCGCCGGGTCCTGCCCACGAACGCGCCGCTCAACAAATCCGCGAGGCGATTGCGCCGTTTCTGGCCGGCCGTGACCCCCGCCGCTGGCAAGACTTTGGCTTCCAGTCCGATCCGCCGACTCTCAAGACCTATCGCGCCGTCGAAATCGCCCTTCTCGATGCTCTCGCCCGATACGAGGGATGCCCTCTGTCCGAGTTGATGGGCGGCCGCAAGCGCAGCGCTATCCAGTTATATGGCAGCGCGGGCATGTATATGTCGCCCGAACAATATGCGGACGAAGCGGCCGCCATCGCCGCCATGGACTTTCCGGCTTACAAAATGCGCTCGGGCATTGGACCGGACGGCGACCTGAAAACCGTAGAACTGATGCGTCGTGCCGTGGGACCCGACATCGGATTGATGATTGATGCTCACACGTGGTGGCGTATGGGCGAGCGCAGCTACCCGTTCGAGACCGTGCAAGCCCTCTGCGAAAGCATGGCACTCTATCATCCCCTTTGGCTGGAAGAGCCTCTGCCGCCGGAAGACCACGCGGCCTACCGGCAACTGCGAAACCGGTCGGCCGTGAAACTGGCCTCCGGTGAACATGAGCAGGACGAGGCGGGCTTTCTGGATTTGATCGCGTCCGATGGGGTTGACTATGTCCAAATGGATTTGTTCTGCCAGGGAGGGCTTGCCACGGCCCGGCGCGTTTTCGAAAGCGTCCAGCGGAAAGCGCTGCGATTCGCCTTTCACAGCTGGGGGACGGCGCTCGAAGTGCTGACCGCCGCCCACCTCGGCATCTGCTGGCCGGAAACGGTGGTCGAGTGGTTGGAGTATCCCTGCTACTCCACACCCGGTCGCGCGGGGATGTACCCGTTTCCCTTGTCCGATGAGATTCTGAAAGAGCCGCTGGACATTCGAGATGGACATTTGATCGTTCCCGACGGCCCGGGTTTGGGCATCGAGGTCAATGAACGCGTGATCGAAAAGTATCCACCACTTTCGGGACCCTGGTCGTTTTTCCGGCTCGATTCCCCTGCTGAAACCATCGCTGTGATCGGCGACCACAGCGTGAAATGGGCGAGCGAGGCGGCGCAGTGACGGACCCTCTGTGGCTCTTGCTCATCGGCATGGCGGTGGTGCTCGGCGGCATTCTGGCGCTGCGTTTGAATGCTTTTCTGGCGCTGATTCTCGGCGCAATGCTTGTCGCCGCGCTGACACCGCGCGCAGGGATGGAGCGCTATGCCAAAGAGAAGCGCTTGTCGCCCGCTGAAACCGAGGCCTTCCTGAAGCGGTCGGTCGGTGAACGCGTGGCCGGCGAGTTCGGACGCACATGCGCCGCGATCGGCATCCTGATTGCCATGGCCTCGATTGTCGGCAAATGCCTGCTCGAAAGCGGCGGGGCGGAGCGCATCGTTCGTTCGACCCTCAAGATTGTGGGGGAGCGGCGCGCACCGCTGGCGTTTCTGAGCAGCGGTTTTGTCCTCGGCATACCGGTCTTCTTCGACACGGTGTTTTATCTGATGCTGCCGCTGGGCAAGGCCATGGCGATGAGGAAACCGCGCGACTATAGCCTCTATGTTATGACCATTATTGCCGGGGCAACCATGACGCACTCGCTGGTGCCGCCGACGCCCGGGCCGTTGTTCGTGGCCGGCGAACTGTCCATTGCCCTCGGCCACATGATCGTCGGGGGGCTTGCAGTGGGATTCTTCTGCGCCGCCTCCGGCTATGCGTATGCGTGCTGGGCCAACCGGCGCTGGGCGATCCCGCTGCGCGACTCGGCGGATGTTTCGCGCGCTGAACTGGAGGCGTTGATCCAGCGCGACGAAAGACAACTTCCGCCCTTCTGGCTTTCTCTCCTGCCCATTGCTCTGCCCATCGGGCTGATTGCGGGAAAGACAGCTCTGGCTTCCATGTCCCAGGGGTTCGAGGCCGGCAGCGCGCCTCGCTGGCTCGAGAGCGCAAGGGGGTGTTTTGCCTTTGCAGGCGATCCCAACGTGGCCCTGACGGTCTCGGCGGCCATCGGCCTGGCCACAGTGGCGGTTTATCGGCGCGCAGACCGCGAAACGCTTTCCCGGTTTGTTCAGGCCGCGCTGTCCAGTGCCGGGATGATCATCCTGATTACGTCGGCTGGCGGCGCTTTTGGCGGCATTTTGCAGCAAACCGGAATCGGCCAGAGGATTCAGGCGTTATCGTCGGCTTACCGAATCGGCGCCTTGCCGCTGGCTTTTGCGGTCACTGCGCTCATCCGCACGGCGCAGGGCTCGGCCACGGTGGCCATGATCACAGCGGCGGGGGTTCTTGGCGGTCTGGCCGGCTCCGGACAGATCGGCTTCCATCCGCTCTATCTGGCGCTGGCGATTGGGTGCGGTTCCAAGCCGGTTCCATGGATGAACGACAGCGGCTTTTGGGTGATTTGCAAAATGAGCGGCATGACCGAAGCCGAAACGTTGAAGACCGCAACGGTGATGATGAGCCTGATGGGCTTTACGGGATTGTTTGTGATCATGCTCGCCGCGCACTTCTTCCCATTGGTGTAGATACACTGACCGTGATGGATTGAGGCGAGAAGAATTTTGACAGAATAGCGGTGTTCGCGCAATAAGGGTTTTTATCCAAATGCATTGAATCTTGTGAATCTTCTCGATCCCGCAAAAGAAAAGGTTCTTCCATGAAAATCACGGACATGCGTGTTCACTCGATTGCCATCGCAGACCCTCCGCTGCGAAGTTCCTACGGCCTCCACGCGCCTTACGCGCTGCGAACCATCCTGGAGCTCGAAAGCGACGATGGCATTGTCGGGATTGCCGAAACGTACGGCGGGGAACGGCCGGCCCGTGCGCTGCTTGACCTGCGGCCGCGCGTCCTCGGCGCCGATCCCTACCGCCTCACGGGTTTGCTTCTGCCTCTGATGGACGGCGAAGGCTGCGGTCCCGCGCGCTCCCAAACGCATCTCGTTCCCGGTGAAAACCCCCTCGACGCCGCGACCCGCACCTATGCCGCGATCGAAGCGGCGTGCCTCGATCTGATCGGCAAGTCAGCAGGGCGGCCTGTCTGCGATCTGCTCGGCGGCCGCGTTCGAGAGGCCGTGCCATTCTCCGCCTATGCCTTCTACAAACACGCCGGCGGAGGCGGCGAAGGCGACGACGCCCGCGACGACGAATATGGCGAAGTGCTGACGCCCGAAGCCATGGTGCGCGAAGTCAAGCAGATGATTGCCCGCTATGGCTTCGGTTCAATCAAACTCAAAGGCGGCGTGCTCGATCCGGACATCGAAATCGAAACAATGCGACAATTGCGCGCAGAATTCGGCCCCGATGTCCCGCTCCGGATTGACCCTAACTCGGCATGGACCGTGGATACGTCGGTGCGCGTCGGCAAAGCCCTTGCTGCGGAACTTTCCAGCGGCGGCTACCTCGAAGACCCGACCGCCGGCCTCGAAAACATGTCGGCGGTGCGAAAACAACTGCTTGCGGCAGGCCTGGACATTCCGCTGGCCTCCAATGTCGCCGTGACCTCGTTTGCCGATCTGCCGCGCGCCATCGCTCTGGATGCCGTCCAGATCGTTCTGTCCGACCACCACTACTGGGGCGGGATGCGGCAGGTGCAACACCTCGCGCGGCTTTGCAAAACGTTCGACCTCGGCCTTTCGATGCACTCCAACAGCCATCTGGGAGTATCGCTCATGGCCATGGCGCACGGAGCGGCAGCCACGCCCCATCTGACGTATGCGTGCGACACACATTATCCGTGGCAGTCGAGCGAGGACGAAGTGGTTGCCGGCGGGCGGATTCCGATTGTTGGCGGGTACGTCCGAATTCCAGAACGGCCCGGCCTCGGAGTCGAATTGGACTATGACCAACTGGCGCGCGGCCGCGAGCGCTATGCAAAATGCCCCTACCGGCGTCGCGACGACGAAGCCGAGATGCGCAAACACGTGGACCCGAACTGGAAGCGAATTCTGCCGCGGTGGTGACACCGGCTCCCTGTCATGCGCAGTTTGTGTCAATGGTCAAACTTGATCCAGGTTCCCCAAAAATCGCGGGTGGATTTCTCGAAACCCGCGCCAGTATTATGGATAGGCCAAGAAGGAAGTAGAAACGGTGTTTTAGGGAATTTCCGACACATCGTAGTTTTGATTTCAGCGCGTAATGTGCTGGATGTGCTGGATCTAAATCCAGCATTTCACAACGGAAGGAGGTGAGCATATGCGAAGCAATCGTCAGGATCAAACGGCGCTCGTTGCAATGGTTGCGGTCATTTTGCTGGCCGCTGTCGCCCAGAGCGCCAGTTCCGCAGCGGCGCGTTCCAAACGCGAAGTCGCCGGGCCAGCGGATCCGCCGCTCGGGTTTCGCGGCCCCGCGCCGGCGATCACCAGCCCCAGCATCGCCAAAGGACAGAAGGCCGGCATTGCTGTCGGCGACTACGCTCCCGATTTTCAACTTCAGCCTGTGCAGCCCTACGCCGACCTAAAGCGCTGGCTCGGCGACAAAGCCCCGCAAAAGGCCGAAGACAAGGTTATGCTGTCGGACTTCGTTGGCAAAGCCCCCATTCTCCTGCTCTTCGGCAGCTACACCTGACCGCCTTTCCGGAGCCAGGTCGGCTCCATGAAAAGTCTATACAAGGCGTATAGCGACAAAGCGGTTCTTCTCCTGATCTACATCCGCGAGGCCCATCCGGCGCAGGCGGGACAGAAGGCCGAAGACGCTGGCTGGAAAGCCGTCGAAGGCACAGTGTTCACGCAACCGAAGACGTTCGAGGAGCGGCGCAAACTGGCTGAAACGGCCTGCACATTCTGGGAACTGCCTATCCCAACACTGGTGGATACTCTCGAGCCCAGCATCGGCGAAATGTATCAGGCATGGCCGAATCGGTTGTATCTTATAGACACCGAAGGCCGGATTGTCTATCGCGGCATGCAAGGCCCGCAGGGGGTCAATGTGCGCGAGGGCGAGATACAGTTGCGCAAGCTGCTGGGGCTGCCGGCTGGCAGTTTGGTGACGGAGCCGGCGCGTCGGGCCGGAGATGCGGCAACGGAGCGCCAGCCAGCCCCGCGCAAGCGACCGTAAGGCGGAGCATCTGGTAGATCGAAAGCTCCGTTTGCCTTACGTTGAGCGCATCAAAACTTGTCGGGTAAAAGCGGCAGCATGGCTGCCGCAGTCCAAAGCAACAGCATTCCGCTTTTCAGAACTTTTGGAGTGCGGCAGCATGGCTGCCGCTTTGCAGTATTGGGCCATTGCACGACAAACGATTGCACCGGCTTCGACGGGCGCCGTAAAATCTTCATCTCGAAACCTGGGCAGCCTAAGCAGGTCTTTTGGCTTGCGGCCGCAGGCCACGGCGTTGGGTATATGCCCGAAAAACTCCGTTGGAAGCATTCTCCCGTTTGGAGTGCCTTTCATGGCGTGCCTATAACAAAGGCTTGCAGCAGCGTAAAAACAGATACCCGGCCGTCGCCGTCAATATCCGATTGCGCACCCGTCCTTGCGAGGGTCGGATCCTCCGAACCACCGCCGCGGATTCTCTTCGCGCCAGATACCCTGGTAGCCGCCATACGCCCCGACCCGCGGGCGGATTTTGTGCCCCATCGCGGCCAGCTGCTGTTGCACCGCCTGCGTGATGCCGCGTTCGAGTCCGACCGATCCGCCGCCAACCGCTTTCCTGCCCGTCGGGTCGCTGCTTTCGACGTGTTCAATGCGGGGCTGATCGCCCGCCCGCTGCGGCGACATTCCGAAATCGAGCAGGTTCATCAGCACCTGCACATGGCCCTGTGGCTGAAAGTCGCCGCCCATGACGCCGAATGACATCACGGGGCGTCCCCTGCGGGTCAGAAAGGCCGGAATGATGGTGTGGAACGGGCGCTTGTGCGGTTCGAGGCGGTTGCGCGCTCTGGGGTCGAGCGAGAACCCTGCGCCGCGGTTTTGCAGACAGAAACCCAAATCGTCCGGTACGATATGCGATCCCCATAGGTGATAGATGCTTTGGATAAATGAAATCATGTTCCCGTCTTTGTCCGCGGCCGTTAGATAGATTGTATCCTTGCTGCCGCCCGGGGCAAGACCGGGCGCGACCTTCTCGGAAGCACGTTTCGGGTCAATGAGTTTCGCACGCTCGCGGCCGTATTCCTTCGAGATCAACCACCCAACCGGCACGTCGGCGAATTCGGGGTCGGCATAATAGACGGCGCGGTCTTCGAACACCAACTTCTTCGCCTCGATGAAAAGATGCAGCTGCTCGGCGGAGTTGGGCGCGAGCGACCCAATGTCGAAGGTCTCGAGGATGTTTAGCATCTGAAGCGCCGCGATGCCTTGGCCGTTGGGCGGAATTTCCCACACATCCCACCCGCGATAGTTGGTTGAGACCGGCTCGACCCAGTTGGCCGTGTGGTCCGCGAAATCGCGCATCGAAAAATAGCCGCCGTTGGCCTGCGAGAACTTCACAATGCGTTCCGCAATCTCTCCTTTGTAGAAGACGTCGGGACCTTCGCGGGCGATGAGTTCGAGCGAGGCGGCGAGAGCAGGATTCTTGAAAACATGGCCGTAACGCGGCGCACGGCCGTCGGGCGCGAACGTTTTCGCCAGAGTTGGATATTCTTTTGCGTTGATCTGCCAGTGCGAGGCGATGATGGGCGAGACGGGGAAGCCTTCGCGGGCATAACGGATCGCCGGTTCGAGAATCTGCGAAATGTTCAGGCGGCCAAACCGGCCGTGCAGTGCCGCCCAGCCGCTCACGCAGCCGGGCACGTTCCAGGCCAGAGGGCTGTACACCGGAATGAATTCGAGATTATGTTTTTTGGCCTCGTCCAAATTCCAGCGGTAGGGCGCGCGACCGCTGGCGTTCAAGCCAAACAGCTTCTGGTCCTTCTCGCTCCAGACAATCGCAAACAGGTCGCCGCCCATGCCGCAACTCATCGGCTCGACCACGCCCAGCACGGCGTTGGCCGCGATTGCAGCGTCAATGGCCGTACCGCCCGCGCGTAGCATGTCCAAACCGGCCAGCGCGGCCAGCGGCTGACTGGCACACACAATGCCGTTCTGGCAAACGACGGTCGAGCGATTCTGATTGCGGTTGCGGGGGAGGTCGGTGTTGACCCGTGTCTTTTTTGCGCCGACCTGCGGGGTCTTTTTGCCGGCTTGCATGGTTCTCTGTTCTCCTTCCGAAGAGAGTGCCTGCGGCGGGGCGGAATTGACCCACGCGGATGCCGCGGCGACGGTGTGAAAGAATCGGCGGCGTTTCATGGTAGAACCTCCAGCTAGAGTGAACAGCGTCGGCCTCGAACATGCGCAGCGACGGCAAAAAGATTCAACCGCAGATTTCACCGCTTTGCACAAAATGATGGTTTTTTTTGCCGGTCTATGGAAGGCGGGGAGAGAGCATTTTCTTTTTTGGAGTGCGGTAGCCATGCTACCGCTTTGCTTTAGCCAGACATTGTTCCGTCCTTGCGAAGGTCTTTTTAGTTACGGCAGAAGGAGGCGTCAGCGGCGGCTGGTCCAGCGCGACGCGTTGCCTCGAGTGCCGAGGATCGGATCAAAGCGGCAGCATGGCTGCCGCAGTCCAAAGCTCGGTTAGGTGGAAAGCGGGGAGAGAGCATTTTCTTTTTTGGAGTGCGGTAGCCATGCTACCGCTTTGC